>NZ_JAOART010000039.1 GCF_025210435.1 Anaeromicrobium sp. | reverse complement strand
CTCCCTTACCCTTAATAATTTCTTTTGCTATTTCCTTCTGAGTACCCATAGCATCAATGGTTACAATGCATCCGTTTAAGTCTAAAAGTTTTAATAATTCAGGGATTGCAGTAATCTCGTTTGACTTATCATCAACTTTTTGTGTCTAATATATTGACATAGAACCATTGTGAACAAATAACATATTATAGACAATTTACAATATTATAGGGGTGAAGATACTTATTTGAATAATTATTTTGTGTAGGATTTATATGAATTATAAAAACATTAAAAGATTTCAAAAATATAGGAAACTAAAATTATAAAAAAACTTAGAGGAAATGGTAGTAATAGTCATAAATTATGAATATTACTACAAGTATTTATAAAGTATTTATAAAGGATGAATTAATAATTATTGAGAAATAATTAGTTGAAGATAGAAAAGAAGGGGGGGATTAGTAACATAAATTAAGAAATCTGGAGGTGTATGTAATGGAGGGAAATAAAAGGGTTAGAGCAAGTTCGGAAATTATGTATAAGATTGATGACAAACCACCTATTCAAATTAGTATTCTTTTAGCATTTCAACATATTATGGCTGCCTTTGGTGGTATTGTGGCAGTACCTCTAGTTGTGGGAGGTGTGTTAGGTTTACCTGTAAATGATCTAGCTTTTTTAGTTAGTGCAGCTCTATTTGCAGCAGGAATAGCTACCTTTATCCAAGCAAGGGGTATTGGAATAGTAGGAGCAAGAGTTGCCTGTGTAATGGGAACAGATTTTACCTTTGTTGGTCCATCAATAGCTGTTGGGTCCACTATGGGATTGGCAGGTATATTTGGAGCTACAATACTAGGATCTTTTGTAGAAATTATTCTTAGCCGTTTTATAAAACCTTTACGTAGATTTTTTCCTCCAATAGTAACAGGCACAGTGGTAATGTTAATTGGATTAACACTACTTCCTGTATCTATTGACTGGGCTGCTGGAGGATATGGAGCTGATGACTATGGAAGCTTGACTAATCTTTCTGTTGCCCTATCGGTTATGTGCGTAATCATGCTATTAAATAGATATGGTGGAGGAATATACAGTTCAGCGGCAGTTATCTTTGGGTTGATTTTTGGATATGTAATATCTTACCCTTTAGGACTTTTAGATTTTACACCTATTAAAGATGCAAATTGGATGGCAATACCTACACCTTTTAAGTATGGAGTTACCTTTAGTTTAACAGCTGTAATCCCCTTTATAACGGCATATTTAGTTACTACTATTGAAACAGTAGGGTGTTTAATGGCCATTGGTGAGGCTTCGGAGAAAGAACTAAGTAGTGAAGAAATATCAGCAGGTATTTTAGCAGATGGAGTAGGAAGCTGTATTGCTGGCTTTTTCAATGCAGGACCAAATACGTCCTTTAGTCAAAACGTTGGATTGATTCCTTTAACAAAAGTTGCAAGTAGGTTTGTAGTAATAATATCAGGTATAATACTTATACTTTTAGGTTTATTCCCTAAATTTGGAGCATTAATAGCCATAATGCCTAATCCAGTATTAGGTGGAGCTGGTATTATAATGTTTGGTATTGTGGCAGCTGCTGGCATAAAAACTATTAAAAATATTCCACTTAACAATAGAAATATGCTTATATTAGCCATATCCATAGGAATAGGTCTTGGTGTTACTGTAAGACCTGATTTTTTACAACACTTACCTAATGGATTAAAGAGTTTATTTTCCTCAGGGATAAGTGCAGGAACTATAACTGCATTAATACTTAATATAATTCTTAAAGAAGAATATATAGATGAAAGGGTAGTAGCAAAGTAGGACTTAATAAAAAAAGATTCGAAATTTCGAATCTTTTTTTATTGTAGAATATACACAAAAATTTCATGAAAAATTTACAATTATCATGAAGATAATCTGCTGATAAAGAATGAATAATGGATTTTATTTGTAGATTATATATAAATAAAAGGAAAAAAGGAGATATATGAGGGAAAAAACTTTATTAAATAAATTTGAAAGGAAAAGGTTTTTAGAAATTTCTGACAAATACATATCTTATAAGGGGGAATGGGTTTGTTAAAGGAAACGGGGATTTCTATTAAGGAAGCATTGGAAATGGATTGTTTAAAGAAATGTAAGTTAATTGCTGGATTTGAAGGGTACAATAATGTTATCTATAGAGTAAATGTTATGGCAGATTCTGAGATCTTAAACTGGGTTAGTGAAGATGAACTATTGTTAACTACAGCCTATTTTTTTAAAAGTGTAGAAGTGAAAAAACAACTGGAATTCATAAGGTCTTTAAAAAAGAAAAAATTAGCTGGAATAGCAATAAAAATATATCCCTATTTAGAAAGGCTACCTAAAGAGGTGTTAGAATTAGCAAATGAATTAAAGCTTCCAATTATAGAGTTAGATTATGCAATAGCCTTTACGGATATAATGGGTCCAATATTTAAGAAAATATTTAATAGGCAAGGAATGTTACTTCAAAAGGTTGAAAATTTACACAATAATTTAATGAATATTATTTTGACCGGTGGAGAAGTTAAGGACATTGTTGCTACTTTATCTAAAATCCTATCTAAGCCCATACTAGTTTCAAATAACTATTTTGATGAGTATATATATGATGATAAATTCTATCCATTCCATTACCATGAAATTACAATGGAAATTGAAAAACTCATAAATAACAATGTATATAATAAGAATTTATCAAAGACATACTCATCTAATCTTAATATCAATGGTGAAACCTATGAAATTATAATGGTTCCCATAATACTAAAAAATAGTGTGTATGGACATGTTATTGCTGTGGCTGAACAAAAAAGTGTAACCAGTTTTGATATTGTATCAATGGAGACTGGGTCTACCATTATAGCCCTAGAGTTTTTAAAGAGAATGTCAATTCAAGATGTGGAAAATAGATATTCAGCAGAGTTTTTTCAAGACATTATTTCACTAGATAAAATAAGAAAAGATAAGGCCATAGAAAGGGCAAAATATTATAAATTTGATCCACAAAAATATTTTAATATTATAAATATATATTTTAATAAAAAAACATCTGGTATAGGGAATGAATATGACTTTAATCAATATAAAGACAAAGGAATTTATCTCATAAACAAAATTTGTAAAGAAGAAGGTAATAAATATTTGATTACAAATAAAGGTGACAGCCTAATTATCATGTTCATGTGGAATAAAAACAAAAATATAAAGGGGAAGATAAAGACCCTAGTACAGAAGATGGATAAGTCAATTAAAGAAAAAATGGGTTCTATTGAATATAGTATTGGAATAGGAAGGCCATATAAGGGCATAGATAATGTTTATAAGAGCCTTAAGGATGCTGATAAAGCAATTGAAGCAAGAAAAACATTTATAAATGATACGGTCATTGACTTTGATAATCTTGGTATATATAAGATACTTTGTCATGATAACTTAAGGGATGAGTTGAAAAGATTTTTTCAATCCACATTACTTCCCTTATGTGAATATGATGAAAAGAGGGATACGGAGCTAGTAAAAACCCTTGAAGTTTATTTTCAAATGAACGGAAATCTTAAGAGAATGTCTGAACATCTTTATACCCACTACAACACTATTTTATATAGGATCAATAGGATATGTGAAATTACCAAGATGAATTTAGATGACGAGGCAGATAGGTTTAATCTAGAAACGGCCCTAAGAATAAAAAGAATTATGGGAATATGAACTTATAGATTTCGTATTTATAAACCAGTTTTATGTGAGCCTATTTCAGGAAAATATATTGAAAATTTTTTTCACCCAAGTCTCTGTCACAATCGAAAGTATGAATCTTCGTATATAGGTTCATGACTCATGCCCAAGTAGCATAGGATGTTGTGACGTTCCAGGGTTCCAAAAATTTTCAATATATTTATCTTCGTAGGCAAGTTACTGTATAAAGAAAACTTAGTGTTACGAAATCTATAGAGGCAATTTTAAGAATTAGGCATATGAAAAAAATAAATTAGCCATTTCACTGGTTATTTGAATTATTTTTTTCATATGCCTTATCTCATTTATCAACAGGGTTAATCTTCTACTAATGCCACTGCCCTAATAGGTGAGCCTGAACCATCTCGGATTTTCAATGGAAGGCCCATATAAAGGAATCTTTTATTAACCACCTTGTCTAAATTACAGAGGTTTTCTGTATTTGAAATATGATATTCACCACAAATTAAATGACCAGAGAAATCTAAATCATCAGGATGGTCAATTGCGGGGGCATCAACGCCTATATTTACTACTCCCATGTGAGCTAGCCACTTTGCCCCTTGGTAGCTTAAGCCAGTATACTCCGTTTGCCACTTATCTGTACCAAAATTTCTATCATAATGGCCCGTATAAAGTAAAACAATATCACCCTTTAAAATTTCCTGACCTGAATTTTTTAAAGCCTCTTCTAAATCCTCGGGTTCTATATATTTGTCTGGTCCCATATGTGATAAATCTATACAGATGGCACTTCCCCAAAAGTATTCCATGGGCATTTTGTCTATGGTAGGACCACTTGGATTGTACTCCCATACCCCATCACTATGGGTACCACCATGCTCACTAATAAGTAAATTTCTTGCAGAAAAACCTAGGGTTTTACTTCCTGTTAATTTCATATTTTCTTCATGGGTCATATTAACCATTATAAAAGTAGGTTGATGCATAGGAAAAACAGACATTCCTTGAAATATTTCCTGTGAAAGGTCAATTAAACTCAATCCCATCTCCATTACTCCTCCTTGTTTAAGCTAGTATATTATTTACTATATTTGACTACTATGTATAAAAATCCCTTGTAAAAATCATACAAAAAACACTGATGGAAAATTCTGAACATTGCATCCTGTTCATAGAATATGCACAAAGGTTATTTATCATATTTTAATGAATTTTTAACTAAATATTTAATATGGATTTATGAATTATGAACTTTGCCGTATATAGTAACTTGACTATAAGGGAAAAAAATTTCAATCGTTTCCTGAAATAGGCACATACGAAGTAAGTTTATAAATAATAAATCTATAGAGAAAGAATAATTATGAAATTTCAAGGCAAAGGAGGACATATATATGAGTGATAAAAGACAATATATTTTAGCAGTTCCAAACTTCAGTGAAGGAAGAAGAAAAGAAGTGGTTGAAGCGATAGTTGATCAAGTTAGAAACATAGAAGGGGTAAAACTTGTAAGCTATGAACCAGAACATGATTTCAATAGAACAGTAGTAACTTTAATAGGTGAGCCTAAACCCCTTAAGGAGGCACTCATTAATTTATCAAGTAAAAGCTATGAGCTAATAAATATGGAAGAACAATCGGGAACTCACCCTAGGATAGGGGCCCAAGACACTATTCCTATTTTCCCATTTAAGAATATTTCCATAGAAGAATGCAAAGAGTACATAGAAGATTTAGCTTTAGAACTTTATGAAAAGTGTGGAGTACCATTATATTTTTCAGGATTAAATGCAAGATGTGAGGAAAGAAAAGCCCTATCATTTATTAGAAAAGGACAATATGAAGGTTTGAAAGAAGTGGCACATATTGATGAAAGAAAGCCTGATATGGGTCCTCCTAAACTCCATCCAACTGCAGGAGCTACTATTTTGAGTGCTGATCTTGAGGGGTTGACCGCATATAATGTGTTTTTAGATACGGAAAATGTTCAGTTAGCTAAAAAGATAGCCAAGGCTGTGAGAGGTCCAAGTGGAGGATTTTCAACAGTAAGAGCAGTAGGAATCAAATTCCCTGAAAGGGAAGGCGTAGTTGTATCTATGAATATGTTTGATTGTTCAAAGACACCTTTATATAGAACTTTCAATTTTGTGAAACAAGAAGCAGCCAGATATGGTATTGCAGTTACTGGTTCTGAGTTAGTTGGTCCTGTTAAATTAGATCATTTATTAAATTCTTTAGAGTATTTATTAGGTCTTGAGAATTTTAGAAAAGGTCAAATTTTAGAGACACACTTGATGGATTAAGGGGAAATTATACATATATTAAAAAATTAAAGATAAGGGGGATTTAATAATGAATTATGATGTAATCGTAAAAAATGCACGTATACCACAGGGGGACGATACAGTTCTTACAAATATATTAGTGAAGGATGAAAAAATAGTAGGATTCACATTAGATTTAGATGGAATTGGTGCTAAAAAGGTCATAGATGCAGGGGGATATCTTACTTTACCAGGATGCATAGATTCTCATACCCATATAAATGACCCTGGATTTACCCATAGGGAAAACTTTTTAACTGGAACTTCTGCGGCAGCCAGTGGTGGAGTTACAACTATAGTTGATATGCCATGTTGTTCTGTACCATCAGTAAGAAGTGTAGAAAACTTAGAACATAAACTTAATGCCATAAAGAATAAGGCAATAGTTGACTATGGTATGTGGGGAGGAGTTACTGGAGAAGATGTTAGAAATGGGTGGCTTCATAATGTGAAAGAACAAGCTGACTATGGAGTTTTAGCATTTAAAGTTTATATGACTCCTTCAGTGCCAACATATCCAAGGGTTACTGATCCTGAAATGCTTGAAGCCTTTAGAGCTGTAGCAGAAACTGGACTTCCAATAGGAATACATGCTGAAAATTTTGCCATGTGCGATTTTTATGTTAAGAAGTTTGAGAAAGAAGGAAGAACTGATGGACCTGCCTGGGCTGAAGCAAGAATGGCCTTAGCTGAAAAGGTTGCCATCCAGCTAGGAATTAGCTTTGCTGAAGAAGTAGGAGCTAGACTACATATAGTCCATATGAGTACGGGAGTAGGAGCTAAACTGGTAGGAGATGCAAAGAAAAGGGGACTAGATGTTACTGCTGAAACTTGTCCTCACTACTTAACTTTAAATTATCAGGATGCAATGACAGAATTTAAACAGTTTGCAAAAATTGCTCCTCCACTTAGAACTAGGGATGATAACGAAGAACAGTGGAAAGCATTACAAGATGGCAGGATAGATTTTGTGGCCACAGACCATGCTCCATATGAAATAGCTACTGAGAAAGAAGCACAAGGAATGCACATATGGAATTCTTTCCCAGGAATTCCAGGCGTTGAGACCATGGTTCCAATTATAGTAAGTGAAGGATATAACAAGGGAAGATTATCATTGAGTAGATTAGTAGAGGTACTTTGTAGTAGCCCAGCTAAGCACTATGGAATATATCCTAAGAAGGGAGCCATGTTTATTGGATCAGATGCTGACTTTACCATCATAGATTTAGAAAAGGAATGGACTATAGATAAGGACAAAATGTATACAATGGCTAAGTATACTCCTTTCCATGGTTACAAATTAAAGGGTAAGCCAGTTAAAACAATAGTTAGAGGTAGACTAGTTTATGATGACGAATCTGGAATCGTTGGAGAAGAAGGATATGGAGAATTCATAAGAAGACAAAGTATCCAAAAGCTTGATAAGACTATTAAGTACTAAGATATAAGGAATTGGGGTTAATAGTTGGTGGTTTTTAATTTTAGGAAAAAAGAAGGGCCATTAATTGTTAACCTGATTCTTTAAATATAAATTAAATTTGGAGGGATTAATATGCCAAGACATGCCATATTAGTAATAGATATGTTGAATGATTTTGTTGGGGAAAAGGCTTCACTTAGATGTCCAGGAGCGGATAATATTATACCTAACTTACAAAAACTATTTAAATGGGTTAGAGAAAGAGAAAATGATGATATTCATCTAGTTCATATTCAAGAGGCCCATAGAAAGAATGATGCGGACTTTAGAGTTAGACCTGTCCATGCGGTTAAGGGCACATGGGGATCAGACTTTATAAAGGAACTTTATCCTCAGGGAGATGAGTATATAGTTCCTAAGAGAAGACATAGTGGATTTGCTCATACTGATCTTGATCTGTACTTAAGGGAGGAAAATATTGATACGGTAGTAGTTACAGGGGTTTGGACTAATGTATGTGTAAGAAGTACTGCTTCTGATGCCTTATATAATGCTTATAAGGTTATCACATTAAGTGATGGTTGTGAATCAAAAACTAAAGAAATGCATGAATATGGATTAAATGATTTAAGTATATTTACAAAGGTAATGTCCATTGATGAATATATTGAATCTTGGGAGAAGGGCCTTGATCCATGGACTGGTGGAGGAGATAGGGAAAACAAGGTTAAATAGAGGGAGACAAAAACTATGGGAATAATAGTTGGCATGACAGGAGGAAGCTGCTCTTTGTATGGAGTAGCCCTCCTTAAGGCTCTTGAACAACTAAATATTGAAACCCATTTAATTGTGTCAAGGATGGGAGAGTATGTTACTAAGCATGAGTGTCATATAGATATGGATGAATTAAAGTCAATGGCAACCTATTTTCATGAAATCCATGACTTAGCAGCCCCTGTAGCTAGTGGTTCATTTAAATCTGATGGAATGATAATAATACCCTGTTCCATGAATACCTTAGGTGCCATTGCAAATGGCCTAAGTTTAAATTTGATCCACAGGGCAGCAGATGTAACTATTAAAGAAAGTAGAAAGTTGGTTATAGTACCAAGAGAGACTCCTCTTAGTGTAATACATCTTGAAAATATGCTAAAGCTAGCTAAGATAGGGGTAAAAATTGTTCCAGCCGCTCCAGGGTTTTACCATAAGCCCCAAACAATAGGTGATTTAGTGAATATTATGGTGGGCAGAGTCTTAGACCAACTAGGTGTAGAAGCAAATCTTTTTGAAAGATGGAAGTAGGCCGTTAAATGGAAAGAATAGTTATGAGCTAACAAGGTGCCAAAGATGCCTTTGTTATAGGAGTGATTAAATGGAAAGGCAAATGTTAAGAGGAGACTTAGAAAAACTGAGAAAAAGTGGAAAACTTTTAATATGTGATAAGGAAGTAGATCCAAAGTTTGAACTAGGAGCTGTCCTTAAACACTTTAGAAATAAAAAACCCATACTATTTAATAATATACGAGGAAGTAATGTATCCATTATAGGAGGCTTGTTTGGAGATAGGAATATATTTTATCACATGTTAGGTACAAATCATGAAAAACGAATTTTTAAATTCATGCATGCAATAACAAATCCTAAAGGGACTAAACTAATTAAAGACGGACCAATAAAAGAAAATATCATCACTAGAAATATAGATATATCAAAAACTTTTCCCATACCCACATTTCATGAAAATGATTCATCATCATTTATTACAGCGGGCATAGTAATAATAAAAGATCCTGAAACGGGAAAAAGATATACTTCCATAAGAAGGCTTCAGGTAAATGGTAAAGATAATCTGAGTATTTTAATTGCATCACCCATGTTTACAAATCAATTAAAGGAACTAAAGGAAAAGAAAAAAGATATGGAAGTTGCTGTAATACTGGGCTATGATTACTCATTTCTTTTAGCATCACAAATTAGCAGTGAGCTTTATGGTGTTGATAAATATGAAGTGGACAGTGCTTTAAGGGAAGAACCCCTAGAATTAGTTAAATGCCATACTATAGATTTAGAGGTACCTGCCCATGGTGAGATAGTATTTGAAGGGATTATACCTCATAACAGGGAGGTAGAGGAGGGGCCCTTTGGGGAACTAATGGGATACTATGGTAAGGTGGCTAACCATCCTGTTATAGAAGTTAAAGCTATTATGTTTAGAAATAATCCAATCTTTCAAGTTTCCTTTCCTTGTAGAGAAGAACACCTTTCAAATGGACTCATAAGGGAAGTTGAACTATACACCCATGTTAGGAAATTTGCTAAGGTAAAAGATGTAAACGTAACCATTGGCGGTGGATGTAGATTCCATGGAATTGTTTCAATAGAAAAGAAGGAAGAGGGAGATGGAAAAGGGGTTATCTTAGGAGCCCTTGGAAGTAATAAGGATTTGAAGCACGTGATTGTGGTGGATGATGATATAGACATTTTTAATAAAGATGATATGGAGGGAGCTCTTGCCACTAGGGTTCAAGGATCAAGGGATCTGGTCATAATAAATGGAGCTCAAGGGTCAGGTCTAGACCCTTCTCATAATATGAGGGGCATTACTGATAAGATAGGCATTGATGCCACAAAACCATTAGGAGAAAATGGAGTGAAGTTTAATAAGGCAATAATTCCTGGATACGAAAAGATAGACATAGAAAAATATTTCCCCAATTTAAAGGAATAAGGGGGCTTGTATATGAGGCAAGCAATTGGATTTTTTGAGATAAGGAGCAAGGTAGCTGCAATACAAGCAGCAGATACTATGCTAAAGACAGCTAATGTGAGGATAAAGGATTTTAATTTAGTAGGTTCTGGAGTCATTTCAGTTGTTATTGAAGGAGACGTGGCAGCAGTAAGATCGGCAATTGAGAATGGAAAGGCTACAGCTGGAAATATGGCAGAGGTAATATCCATAAATGTAATACCTAGGCCTAATGAAGAAGTTGACAAATTATTTGACAAGTAATGGGGTGATAGTATGTCAAATGAGTTAACTAGAGTGATTATGAAAAATATTGTTAATAGGTGTTCTAATAGTAAAAGAGGTGATATGAATAAAATCCATATTGGAAACAAAGAGGAAAATATCATAAGGAATATTATTCATAAGGGGAATAGGATGAGTGTAAATGTTGAAACTAATAGAAAACTAAAAGGCAGAGAAGAAGCTAAGTCTATCACACTAGATGAGCTTATAAATAAGAGTGTAGGTAACAATAGTTCATCACAGGTCTTAGTAAAGAAAGAAACTAAAGATTCTTCCATAAGGGGAATTAATAAGGTAAGTTTAGAGGATATAGTTCCAAAGGTTTCCTTAACTTCCATTGGGAAGAAAAGATAGAGGTTGGAGGTGTAAGGCTTTATGGGTTTAGCACTAGGACTTATAGAAACTGTAGGACTATCGGCGGCAGCTGCAGCATTAGATGGGGCGGCAGATACGGCTAATGTAGAGCTTATTGGATATGAAAAGGTTATAGGTGTAGGGAAATCTGTAAGTATAACCATAAATCTAGTAGGTGAAGTAGCATCAGTACAGGCTGCAGTTGAATATGGAGTTAAGGCTGCAAAGAAGGTTGGTACAGTTTTATCATATAAGGTCATACCAAGACCCCACGAAGAAGTGAATAAACTAATAGATATGTTTAGTGAAAATATTAAAAAAGCTCCTAAAAAGGAGAATGATGAAACTAAGGAGTAGTAAGAGGGAAATAACTTAAACAAATAAAACTAAGGAGGTTACTCATATGAGTCAAGCATTAGGATTAATTGAAACTAAAGGATTAGTAGGTGCTATAGAAGCAGCAGATGCAATGGTTAAGGCGGCTAATGTGACAATAGTAAGCTATGAAAAGATTGGATTTGGTTTAGTAACGGTTATGGTAAGGGGAGATGTGGGAGCAGTTAAAGCAGCTACAGATTCAGGTGCAGAAGCAGCAAGATCAGTGGGAGAACTTCATTCTGTACATGTAATTCCACGTCCCCATGCGGAAGTTGAAAGGGCCATATTAAATAAAGAATAGGAAAGTTAAGTATTGTATTCTTTTGATTAATTATGAACATGTGATTTTTAAAAGGGAGATATTCTCATGTCTAATAAGGAATTAATAATGAAGGTTCTTGGAGATATGACCACAAGAATAAGTAGTCAAGGTATAAAACCAAGAAAAGAAGTTAAAAGGGCAAAAAAATATATTTTAGTCTTGTTCACAGGTAGTGATTTTAAAATTAATAGGGTCATTGAGGGCTTAAAGAACCTTGAAGAAGATGGTTATTCATTAATTTTATGCTTTTCAAAGGATGGAGAAGAAATACTTCCTATTGGGGAGATTGCAGATTCATTGAGGGGAGAGAAGATTTACTTAGAAGAGGATAAGAATAATTATTTAGAAATAATAAAATCCTCAAATATTGTCCTAGTACCTACCTTAACACAAAACACTTTAGCAAAGGTTGCTGTAGGAATACAGGATAGTTTCATATCTTCCTTGTTGTGGCAGTTATTGTGGTGTGGAAAAAGAGTCTTTGTCAATGTGGATTCTGCATTAGATAAAAATAATATGCCCTGTGAAAATGAAAGAATGCTTAAGTTAATGAATGATCATGTGAAAAGATTAAGAGAGTTTGGAGCCAAAATTATTAAGGGAAATAATTATATGACACATATAAATGAAAAACTAGAAAAACCAGTATATAAAAATGACAAGGTAGAAAAGAGGCCAAAAACAGATTCTAAAAAAGTAGTAACGGAGAAGGATGTATTGAATTTAGTAGGCATATCAAATGAATTGATCATATATAAAGGAACTATCATAACTCCCCTAGCGAGGGATGTGGCCAAAGAAAAGGAAATAAGAATTTTACGGAAATAAATTGAGAGAAAAACATATTAGACCCTTTCCTTGAAGGAGGGATTTTGTGTATACAGGAGTAGTAATTGGAACAGTTGTAGCCACAAGAAAGGATGAAAGGCTAATTGGTAGCAAATTATTGATAACACAACCATTAAATATTGATAAAAATCCTATTGGAGAGCCAATAATTACGGTGGATACAGTAGGAGCAGGTATTGGAGAATATGTAATATTTACTAAGGGCACATCAGCCCGCTATGCTGCTAGGAAAAATGATGCTCCCATAGATGCTGCCATTATTGGAATTATTGACAATGTGGACATATATTTAGATATACTCCATAAGAAATAAAAACAAATCTATAAACTTTAGAAAGGCGGTGATGGGAATGAAGCCACATGTAATAAAGAAGGCCATGGAATATAGGAAACTGATTGACGTACTCATGTCAGACTCTAATTATGCTGACATAGTTTTATACGGTGGAAATGTGATTAATGTAATAACTAGGGAGGCTTATAAGGCCCATGTGGCCATAAAGGGCAAGTACATATTAGTAGTTGGAGAATGTGAAGATATTATTGGTAATGATACCTTGGTTATAGATGTGAGTGGGAAATTTATTGCACCAGGTTTTATAGATTCTCATATGCATTTTGAGAGTAGTATGCTAACCATAAGTGAGTTTTCAAGGCTTTCCATACCTTCTGGTACTACTACTTTAGTGGCAGACCCCCATGAGATAGGAAATGCATTAGGGCCTGCAGGTATGTTAGCCATGGCAGATGAGGCAAGTGTAGTACCAAATCATGTACATTTAGTAGTTCCTGCCTTGACTCCTGATTGCCCACAACTTGAAACAGCAGGGGTAGATGTTAACTCTAAGGACATGGTTACCCTTTTAAATTATAAGAATATAATTGGTATTGGAGAACTTCAAGGATTTAGTAATGCTAAACATGTATATAGAAATACTCCAGAAATAATAACCGATTTAGTAGCTTCAACTACCTATGCCACAAGTATAGGTAAGGTGGTAGATGGAAATGCCCCTGAACTATTTGGAAATGATCTGGCAGCCCATATTATTTCAACGGGAGGCACATGCTCATGTCATGAGACTACAACAAAAGAAGAGTGTGTAGAAAAGCTTAGACAGGGAGTATATGTTTTCATGAGAGAAGGATCTACCCAGAGGAATATGGCAGAATGTATAAGGGCCATAACTGAAAATGGTCTAGATTCAAGGAGAGCCATACTGGCAACGGATGATATGGTAGCTGAGGACTTAGAAAACCTAGGTCATATGAATGAAATAGTAAAGAGAACCATAGCCCAAGGGGTAGATCCCTTAGAGGCAATACAAATGGTAACAATAAATCCTGCAACTTATTTTGGTTTCCATGATAGGGGAGTTTTAGCTCCTGGAAAACTTGCTGATATTGCCATAATAAGTGATTTGAAGAACATGACTGTTGATGCCGTATTTATAGAAGGAAATTTAGTTGCAGCAAAGGGACAAATTGTAATAGATATACCTAAATATGTATATCCAAATACAGTTAAAAATTCTGTTAAAAGGGGTGTAATTTCTAAAGAAGACCTAGAAATAACTTCTTCTGAGAGTTTTGCCCATGTGAGATGTATAGAACTTATACCTGACCAAAATCTATCTGGAAGTCTTGAATTTTCCATGAAAGTGAAAAATGGTGTAGTTTTACCTGACATTTCTCAAGATGTTCTTGAAATAGCTTGCGTTGAAAGATATGGAAGAAACGGCAATATTGGAAAGGCCTTTGTAAAGGGATTTGGTATGACTAGTGGTGCCTTTGCAGAAAGCGTTGCCCATGACACTCATAATATAATCGTTGTGGGAACAAATATTGAAGATATGACCTTAGCTGTAAATAGGGTTATCCAAATGGGTGGAGGACTAGCAATTGCAGATAGAGGTAGAATACTAGATGAACTTAGATTACCTGTAGGAGGATTAATAACAGATGAACTTACAGGCAGTGAAGTTAGTAAAAGGATTAAGGAATTAGAGCATATTGCAAAGACTAAGTTAGGGTGTAAGGTTCATGCACCATTTATGCATTTATCATTCCTTGCCCTATCCACAAGCCCTAAATGGAAGATTACAGATAAGGGTCTTATAGACGTTAATAATTTCAGGGTTTTAGATCCTATAAAGGAATGAGAATAAATTATATAGCTATTTGTATATTAATTAAAATATAGGGAAGGAGAAGTAGATAGTTGGCTATAAAGTACTGACTTATACGTTTTTTAAGAAGGGAGGCTTTATTCATAGATTTAGTCAGTAGTTTATAAAAATAAAGGAGGGAAAATAATTGACCAATATGAAAGGAAATGATGGATTTTTAGAAAAGAAATTTAGACTTTCAGAGAATAATACAAATGTAAAAACGGAAGTTATGGCAGGTATTACCACCTTTATGACCATGGCATATATCCTCATAGTCAACCCAATAACATTATCTGCAGCAGGAATGGATTTTGGAGCAGTATTCACAGCTACTGCCCTATCAGCACTCATAGCCACCTTGATAATGGCATTATATGCTAACTTACCCTTTGCACTAGCTCCTGGTATGGGTCTTAATGCTTTCTTTGCCTTGAGTGTTGTTAAAGGTATGGGGTATTCTTGGCAATTTGCATTAACAGCCGTATTTTTAGAAGGTATAATTTTTATTATTCTTACCTTCTTTAATATTCGTGAAGCAATAATAAATAGTATACCATTAAATCTAAAAAGGGCCGTTTCAGTAGGGATAGGATTATTTGTTGCATTAATAGGATTGGTAAATTCAGGTATTGTAGTATCAGGTAAATTTCATGTAGGAGATGGAAAACTTGATGGTCTTGTGGTCCAGTTAGGTAATTTGACTTCGGGACCTGCACTTCTAGCAGTAATTGGACTATTGATAACAGGTGTACTACTGGCTAAAGGCGTAAAAGGTGCCTTGTTAATTGGTATTTTAGTAAGTACTATTTTAGGTATACCAATGGGAGTTACTAATGTGGAAGGATTTAAACTAATAAGTGCTCCTCCATCCATTAGTCCAGTCATGTTCAAACTTGACTTCTCAAACGTATTTTCCGTAGATATGCTAATTATATTATTCACATTCCTATTTGTAGACATGTTTGATACGGTTGGGACTTTAGTTGGGGTAGCAACTAAGGCTGATATGCTTGATGAAAATGGGAAGGTACCTAGGGCTAAGCAAGCTCTTTTTGCCGATGCTATAGGAACCACATTGGGAGCACTTTTAGGAACTAGTACAGTTACAACATATGTGGAAAGTGCTTCAGGTGTTGCAGAAGGTGGAAGAACAGGATTAACAGCTTTATCAACAGCAGGAATGTTTTGTTTAGCCCTATTATTTTCCCCAGTATTTATTATGATACCAGGTGCAGCAACTGCTCCAGCATTAATTCTTGTTGGTCTTTTCATGATGAGTCCTATTATTAAGATAGACTTTGATGATTTCACTGAGGCTATTCCAGCATTCTTGGCCATAGTAATGATGCCTTTTGCCTACAGTATATCTGAGGGTATTGTGTTTGGTATGATTAGTTATGTTATCTTAAAAACTTTTACAGGTAAATCTAAGGACGTATCTCCACTCTTATATGTAATTTCTATACTTTTTGTAATTAAGTTTTTAGTTTAAATTTATACTGAATATTAAAAGCCCCTATCTCTTGTAAGGGATGGGGGTTTACTAGATTAAATGATTTTTGTTTTTAAATTAAATTTATTGAAAACTATACTTTTGCTTATAGATGCGATATTGAGTAAATTTAGTTTAAGAACAATAAATCTATAAGAATTTAAAGGGGGATATATATGTCAACATTGAAGATTGTGAAGGGTACAATAGTGACTATGAACAAGGGGAGAGATATTTTCAAAGGGGATATCTTTATAAAAGATGATAGGATAGAGGAAATTGGACCGTCTATTGAACGAAATGCAGATATGGAGATAGATGCAGAGGGGAAAGTTATAATTCCTGGGCTCATACAGACCCACATACATTTAACGCAAACCCTATTTAAGGGCATGGCCGACGATTTGGAACTTCTTGATTGGCTAAGGAAAAGAATATGGCCACTTGAAGGGAATCATACGGAAGAAACAAATTATATTTCTGCAAAGCTTGGATTGGCAGAACTTATAAAAAGTGGTACCACATCCATAATAGATATGGCCACAGTAAATCATACGGAATCTATCATAAATGCCATAGATGAAAGTGGATTTAGGGCAATAGTAGGTAAATGTATGATGGATTATGGCACAGGTGTTCCAGATAGTTTGATGGAAAATAGGGATAACTCCATAAGGGAGAGTGTTAGATTATTAAAGAAATGGCATGGGAAGAGAAATGAAAGGATTAAGTACGCCTTTGCACCAAGATTTGTTGTTTCATGTACAGAGGAATTATTAGTGAAAGTTAGGGATTTGGCAAGGGAATATGGAGTTATGGTCCATACCCATGCATCAGAGAATAGGGGGGAAATAGAGTTAGTTCAAAGGGATAGGGGAATGAGAAATATTCAGTATTTACATAAGCTTAAAATGACGGGAGAAGATCTTATATTGGCCCATTGCATATGGCTTGATGATGAAGAAATGAAAATATTGGCTGATACAGGAACTAAGGTGTCCCACTGTCCAAATTCAAATCTAAAGTTGGCTTCAGGTATTGCAAAAATTCCAGAGTTACTTGATTTAGGTGTAAGTGTATCTATAGGCATTGATGGTGCTCCATGTAATAATAATCTAGATATATTTAGGGAAATGAGGAGTGGGGCATTAATTCAAAAGGCAAGACTTCTTAATCCTACTGTAATGCCAGCGGAGAAGGTATTTGAGTTAGCCACAGTAAATGGAGCTAAGGCCATGGGAATGGAAAATGAAATTGGAAGTTTAGAAGTGGGTAAAAAAGCTGATATTGTAATAATGGATCTTAACAAAATTAGTACTACTCCTAATATGGAAGATAATATAATATCCCAATTAGTATATTCTGCATCGGCTTCTCATGTGGAAACCACAATAATAGATGGAAAAATTATTATGAGGGACAGGGAATTGTTAACATTAAATGAAAAAACAATTATGAAGGATGCAAATAGACTCATAAGAGGACAGATGGAGAAGCTTAAAATATGAATGAACATAAATGAAGGAGGCTATATTTTGTGGAAATTGAGAAGGTTTATAGGGTATCCAATATGGATGATGCTTTAACTTTGTTGGAAAATTATAAAGAAGAGGCAGAACTTTTAGCAGGAGGTACAGATTTATTAGTAAGTGTTAGGGAAGGGAAAAATAGAGGAAATATAATTATAGATATTTCTAGTATTGAGGAAATGAAAAAAATAGAGATTAAGGAAAAGGAAATAGTACTAGGTTCTTTGGTTACTTTTTCAGACATAGTCCAAAATGATTATATAAAAGAGCATATAGAAGGTCTTTGGAAGGCTGGAAAGTTAATGGGATCACCTCAAATAAGGAATATGGCCACCATTGGAGGAAATATAGGAAATGGATCAGCAGCTGCCGATGTGGTACCTCCCTTATTAGGATTAGGAGCTGTTTTAAGAGTAAAGGGCAGTGGAGGAGAAAGACATATAGAACTTTGTGATTTTTATGGAAGTGACGGGAAAACTGCATTAAAAGCAGATGAAATGATAATCAGTGTTGCCTTTTCTCATATAAGAAATAGAAAAGAACATATTTCCTTTGAAAAACTTGGAGTAAGAAATGCTTTAGCCATATCAAAAATTAGCTGCGCCATTTATCTAGAAGTTGAAGATAAATTAATAAATAATATTAGAATTGCTTCAGGAGCCTTAGGCTCTTATCCTATAAGAGAATATGTGGTAGAAGATTTTATGAAAGGTAAAGTATTGAACCATGATTTTATAGAAATGGCAGCTATGAAATATTCAGAAACTTTAGAAAAAAGACTGCTGGGAAGAAAATCTTGGCCATACAAAAAAGAAGCATCGAAGGGAGTTTTTAAGAAGGCTTTATATAGTTTATAGATTTCATATTCATAAACAGGCTTTATGCGGGCCTACTTCAGGAAACCATTGAAAATTTTTTCCATTGAAGTCCTTGTCACAAGCGAGAGTGTAAATCTTCGTATACAGGTTCATGACTCATGTTTAGGTAGCATAGGATGTTGTGACGTTCCTCAATTCCAAAAATTTTCAATATATTTACCTTCGTAGGCAAGTTACTGTATAAAGAAATCTTAATGTTAGGAAATCTATAAGTAGTGGAGGTGAATTTGTGGTTGATATAGAGGTGAATATTAATGGTAAGGACTATAATCTAATGGTGGAGGACCATTTAAGGTTGATAGATTTACTTAGGGATAAATTAAATCTAACAGGAACAAAGGAGGGCTGTGGTGAGGGTGAATGTGGAGCTTGTACCGTGTTGGTAGATGAAAAAAGTGTTAATTCATGCTTAATCCTAGCAGGTCAGGTCCATGGGAAAAGGATTATTACCATAGAGGGTTTAGGCAATGAAAATAATTTAGATCCTATACAAAGGGCATTTTTAGAAAAGGGTGCTGTCCAGTGTGGTTTTTGCACACCAGGTATGATTTTATCTGCAAAGGCATTACTTCATGAAAATAATAGACCTAATAGGCATGATATAAGGGAGGCTATTTCGGGAAATTTATGTAGATGTACAGGATATGAAAAGATAGTAGATTCCATCCTATGGGCTTCTAAGTCCATGAAAGGGGAGGGGGGTCTAGGTAATGAATGAATTTAAAAATATAGGAAAGAGTCTAATGAGAGTAGATGGAAAAGAAAAGATACTTGGAAAGGCAAAATATCCAGGAGATTTATATATGGATGGCATGCTCCATGGGGTTACACTTAGGTCAACAGAGGCCCATGCATATTTTTCATTAGATTTGGGTGAAGCAAAAAAATTACCTGGGGTAGTAAAAATATTGACCCATGAGGATATTTCAGGGGAAAATAGCCACGGAGTATACTTTAAAGATCAAAAGGTATTTTGTAAGAATAAAGTGAGAAGAATAGGTGACCCTATGGCCTTTATAATTGCTGAAAATAAAGAAATGGCCATGGAAGCTAAAAAACGTATAAAAGTAAAATATGAAAAACTCCCTACAGTATTTGACCCTAGAGAAGCTATGAAAGAGGATTCTCCTAAAATACATGGAGAAAGTAATATAATTTATCACTATAAATGTAGGAAGGGCAATATGGAAGAAGGTTTTAAGAAGTGCCATGTAATAGTAGAAAATGAATTCAAAACTTCCATGGTAGATCACGCCTTTTTACAAATTGAAAGTGGATTAGCTTATATGGAGGATGGAAATATTGTAGTATGTGCAGCCACTCAATATCCTCACTTTGACCAAGTTGAAATAGCTGAGGCCTTAGGAATTCCTAAAGAAAGAGTAAGAATAATAAATCCTGCTGTAGGAGGAGCCTTTGGAGGACGAGAAGATATAACAATGCAGATACATATTGCTTTAGGAACTTTCCTTACTAAAAGACCCATCAAAGTTACCTATTCTAGAGAAGAATCCTTTTATGCTCACTCTAAAAGACATCCCCTTTATATGAAATTTAAAACTGGTGCAGATGAAAAGGGAAAATTAATAGCTATGGAAGCTAACATAGTTGGAGATACAGGAGCATATGCTTCTTGGGCAGTTAATGTACTTAGGAAAGCTGGAGTACATGCAACAGGTCCCTATGAAATTCCTAATGTTAAAATAGATAGTTATGCTGTTTATACAAATAATCCGTTTTGTGGAGCCATGCGAGGATTTGGAGCTACCCAAATTCCCATAGGCTGTGAGCAGCAAATGGACATATTAGCAGAGAAACTAGGTATGAGCCCTGTGGAGATTAGACTTAAAAATTGTTTTGTAAAAAATAGTATAACTGCCACTGGGCAGGTCTTCACAGAGAGTGTTCCTATTAAAAGATGTATAGAAGCAGTTGGAGAAGGATTAAATCTTTAGTGAAATGGAGATGGTGTAATATGAAAAAAAGGGGTAAAGGAATTGCAGCATCATTTTATGGAACCGGTTATGGTAATGGATTTCCAGATGTTTCAGTAGCTACAGTAGGCCTTGAGGATGATGGGAGAATTTCTATTTCCGTTGGAGCTTCTGAAGTGGGCCAAGGGGCAAAAACTATTTTGTGTCAAATAGGTGGAGAAGTTTTAAATCTTAATATGCATGATTTAATATTTGTAAATGATGATAGTAGGAAGACCCCTGATTCTGGAACTGCTGCTGCTAGTAGGCAAACTTATAATACAGGCAATGCAGTGAAAATATCTATGGAATCTTTTAAGGAAAAACTATTTGAAATAGCTAAGGATGAGTTGAAGCTAAACTCGTCTATAGGTTTACATATTAAGGATAAAAGTGTTTATTTGAAAATCTTTCCTGAAAAGAAAATAAGTTTTGAGAAAATAGCCCAAAATCTTAAGAAAAAGGGGATGAAATTAGTAGTTACAGAGAGTTTTACTGCTCAAACAACTGTAATGGATACCCAATCGGGCCAGGGGGCACCCTATTGGCCCTATACATTTAATTGTTATGGTGTAGAAGTGGAAGTGGATACGGAAACTGGTAAGGTTAATATTATTAAGGCCCTATGTGCTCAGGATGTGGGAAAGGCAATAAATCCCTCCATGGTGGAAGGTCAGATAGACGGGGGTTTTGTCATGGGTGTTGGATATGCTTTATTTGAAGATTTAGGTCTTGAAAATGGACGGATTAAAAATAATAAATTTTCACGATATATTATACCAACAAGCCTTGATATACCAGAAATAGAAAAAGTTATTATTCAAGAACCTGAATCAACAGGTCCCTATGGGGCAAAGGGAATAGGAGAACCTGTTATGATACCTGTAGCTCCAGCAATTTTAAATGGAATATATGATGCAGTTGGTGTGAGAATAAAAGAGTTGCCTGCCACTCCTGAGAAAATATTAAGGGCCCTTAGGCATATTCAAAAAATAAATTAGTCATTTCACTGGTTATTTGAATTATTTTCTTCGTTATGGATCCCTTACATATGTTTAATATGCTCACTTACCATGCCTTGAAAATAATTCAAATCCCTCAGGGAACTGGCTAGTTTATTTCTTTCATAAGCTTTAAAGAAAGGTAGTGATAAATTTGATAGACGACTTAAGAAAAAGAATTCATGTGGCAGCTGGAAGGATAGATGCGGATTTAGTCTTAAAAAATGGAAGGATTGTGGATGTGTTTTCTGAAAAAATAATTGAAGGTGATATAGCAATAGTAAACGGAAGAATAGGAGGAATTGGAGAGTATTCAGGAAAAGAGGAAATAGACCTGGAAGGTAAATATGTGGCTCCTGGCCTCATAGACGGACACGTTCATATTGAATCATCAATGGTAACACCTGGTCAATTTTCAAGGATAATAGTTCCTCATGGTACTACAACCATAATAGCTGATCCCCATGAAATTGCCAATGTATGCGGTTTAGATGGTATAAAATATATATTAGAAGAAAGTGAGGAAATTTCATTAGATGTATTTGTAATGCTTCCTTCATGTGTACCATCTACACCATTTGAAAACTCAGGTGCAAAACTTTCGGCTAAGGAACTTGAGAAAATGATTAATATGGACAGGGTCCTAGGGTTAGGTGAATTAATGGATTATCCTGGGGTAATAGGAGGCAATGAAGAGGTTTTACAAAAGATAAAAATAGCAGGGAATAAAATTAAGGATGGACATGGTCCAAATATTGAAGATAAGGAATTAAATGCTTATGTAACTTCAGGGATAAAAACGGAGCATGAGTGTACTACTATAAAAGAAATGGAAGATAGAATTA
Source organism: Anaeromicrobium sp. (assembly GCF_025210435.1). Taxonomy (GTDB): domain Bacteria; phylum Bacillota; class Clostridia; order Peptostreptococcales; family Thermotaleaceae; genus Anaeromicrobium. Next base: position 5,508 of record NZ_JAOART010000039.1, on the reverse strand, counting down.
GATTAGGTATGTACGTGTTAGTAAGGGAAGGTTCTGCCGCTAGAAATCTAGAGGTATTAGTAAAGGGAATAACTGAGGCTAATAGTAGAAGAATATTATTTTGTACAGATGATAGGCATCCTGAAGATATATTAAATGATGGACACATTGATAATAACGTTAGGTTAGCCATAAAAAATGGAATTGACCCAATTGCTGCAATTAAGATGGCATCCCTAAATGGGGCTGAATGTTATAGGTTATATGATAGAGGTGCTATTGCACCAGGATATATGGCAGACTTGATAGTTATGGATAACATTGAAGAATTTAAAGTAGAAAAAGTTTTTAAGAGGGGTAAGCTCGTTGCTAAAAATGGTAAAGCCCTATTTAATGTTAAACCTAAGGAATGTTCAAAAATAATGAATAGGGTCAATTTAAAGGAAGTAAATAAGGATATGCTAAAAATAAAACTTAGTAGTCCTATTGTTAATGTAATGAGATTACTTCCCCATAGTCTAGTAACACAGAAGGTTGTTAGAAAAGTAGATACACAGGGGCATTACTTTAGATATAATCATATGCTTGATATTTTAAAGCTGGTAGTTGTTGAGAGACATAAGGCTACAGGAAATGTGGCCCTTGGGCTTGTAGAAAATTTTAATCTCAAAGAGGGTGCCATAGCTTCAACTGTTGCCCATGATTCCCATAATCTCATTGCAGTTGGTGATAATGATGAAGATATTCTTTTGGCAATTGAAGAGTTAGGGAAAATTGGCGGTGGAATCACTATTTGTTCAAAGGGTAACATATTAAAAACATTACCTCTACCTATAGGAGGATTAATATCTGATAAAACTTTAGAAGAAGTAAGTGTTCAACTTAAGGAAATGTTAAAAATAGCTTATAATATGGGAGTAAATAAGGATATTGATCCATTTATGACATTGGCATTCCTTGCACTTCCTGTAATACCAGAACTAAAACTTACGGATTTGGGACTATTTGATGTTACAAAATTTGATTTTATAGATATAAGTGTTAATAATTAAAGAAAGGGATGAACTCCCTTTCTTTAATTATATACATGATTATTATTTTTATTTACTAAACTTAGCCCATATGACATTATATGTGGCCTTTACTTTGTCATGTACTTTATAGTCTTCATTATATATGTCCATAACCTTTTGTATAAAAGTAGGATTAGGCTTTTTTCGATTAGATGAGCTATTGTTAGCTCCAATCTTTTTTATGGACAAGAAAAATTCATTACAATCATTAAAATATTCCACTTCATTGGACTCTATTATTTCTAGATTTCTATGTAGTTCCCTTTCTAAAGATTCCTTAGAAAAGAAGTTTTGACTTGGTAATATGGGGTCTATTTCCAATTCATTACTAGCCTTTAAGAAGGTTTCTCTTAATTCAAAGAAGGTATTTTCTCCAAAGGTAGAAAATAATATTATTCCATGGGGAGTTAATAGATTATGAAGTTTGTCTACTGTATCTTTTAAATTATTAAACCATTGAAAGGTGGCATTAGATATTATTAAATCGTATTTACCCTCTAAATCCATAGATTCAATATCACCACATATAAAATTTACTTTATCAGAATTAATTCTTTCCTGTGCGTATTCTATCATGCCAGGAGCCAAATCTAGGGCAGTAATAGATGCACTAGGAAAATCATTAACTAGTTTTTTAGTTACATATCCAGTACCACAGCCAATTTCTAAAATAGATTGAACATTTTTTTTATGTACTAGATTTACCAATTTATCTCCCATAAGCTTTTGTACATTTGCATATTTGTCGTAGTCTTTAGCTCCTCTAGAAAATCTTCTCTTTAATTTGTCCTTATTAATCATTGTCATCTTCCTCTTTAATTATTTTAAAAACTTCCACTGGATTTGTATAAAAGGGCCCATGGCCTACATTTTTTAACTCGTATAGGATGGAATGTTTTATATGGTCATTTAAGTAAATTGAAGAAGTAATAGGTGATATTAAATCATTAGTACCGTGGATTAAAGTTACATGATGATTTATTTTACTTAAACCTTCTCTAAAATCCCTATCCATTAAATATTCCAGTCCTATTTTTAGGGTCTCCTTATTAAAATTTGAAAGACCTATATTTTTTAAGAATGTATTATAATAGTCATGTTCCCTAGGAGAAAACATATTTTTATAAAAGCCTTTTAATAGAATTTCATGATCCATATCCATTTCTTTTATCATTTTCTTTACTATACCCTTACTCCAACCTATTTTATATTCTTTAGAAGAGGTGAATTTACTAAAACCACTAATAAGGGTTACCTTGCCTATTTTATTAGGGGTATCCATTAATAGTTTTAGAGCCACTAAACTTCCTAAAGACCAACCTATTATATGTACCCTATCTTTTTTCTCAAAAAAATCCATAGCGGATTTTTCTATAAGGCACATGTTTTTTATATGATTCCACTCCATTAAGGTCACATTGTAGTCCTTACTAAGTAAATGAATTAAATCATGAAATAGGAATTCGTTAGATGCCCAGCCAGATAATATTAATAGATCCTTTTTCATATGCCTAAATTATATTTAATTTCTTTCCATAATATTTTAATTTGTCAATAACATATTCTAAGTCTTCATAAGTATGGGTTGCCATTAGGGATATTCTAAGTCTACTAGTGTTCTTTGGAACTGTAGGTGGGCGGATGGCATTTACATATATTCCTTCTTCTAATAAATAGTTACTGAATTTAGTACATGTATTTGGGTCACCGATTATTATGGGAATAATAGGTGTATATGTATTTGGAACTTGAAATCCTAACTGGATTAAGTTTTCTTTCAACCAGGAAGCTAAATTTAAAAGATATTTTCTTTTTTCATCTGAATTTTTTATTATATCTATGGATTCTAAGGCTGTGCCTAAATTAACTGGAGGAAGACCCGTTGAAAATATGAAGCTTCTTCCTGAGTTTCTTATGTAATCTATAATGTATTTTTTCCCAGCCACATATCCTCCTATGGATGGAATGGCCTTACTTAAGGTGCCTACATGAATATCTATTTCACTAGATACATTAAAGTGAGAGGGGGTTCCCCTACCATGTTCACCTAGTACTCCTAATCCGTGAGCATCATCCACCATGGTTAATATACTATGTTTTCTACCTATATGTGCAATTTTATCTAGTGGTGCTAAATCTCCATCCATACTAAAGACTCCATCTGTAACAATAAGATTATATTCACCCTTATGAATTTTTATTTTATTTCTTAGATCATCCATATTACAATGTTTGTATCTCACAATCTTTGCACCACTTAATATACATCCATCCACAATACTTGCGTGATTTAATTTATCGGAAAATATTACCCATTTCCTATCACAAAGGGCAGATATGACTCCCACATTAGCCATATATCCCGTACTGAAAGTTAGGGCCGACTCTGTATTTTTAAATGAAGCTATCTTTTCTTCTAGTTTTTTGTTTAAGTCATAAGTTCCTGTTGTGAGACGAGAACCCCCTGCTCCTAAACCGTATTTATCTAGGATCTTCTTAGAAAGTTCCTTTAAAAGAGGATTATCTGATAGACCTAAATAATTATTAGAACCTAATAATAATATTTCTCTTCCATCTATGGTAACTCTACTCCTTTGACAAGATTGAAGATATTTAAAATCTCGATATAATCCCTTAGACTTGATATTTTCTAATTTTTCCTTTATTTTATCCATATTCTAACTCCTAAATTTAATAAGTTAAATGTTATCTATATAGTATATTAATTGTAAACTTATTTCAACTGATAAGTTTACAATTACCTTTAAATAATATATAATTCAAATAAAATACATAAAATTTTGGAGGTCATTATGGTTTTTGAAGAACTTAAAAAAATAATAAATGAAATAATGGATATACCAATGGATGAAATAGAGTTAGAGTCACATCTATATGATGAAATGGATGCAGATTCCTTAGATATGTCACAAATAGTGTTAGCTTTAGAAAATAAATACTCTATAGATATAGATGATGAGGTCTTTGAGGAATTTGAGACAGTTGGAAATATTGTAGAGTATATAAAAAATACAATTGCATAGGAGGGCCTATGGATAAGAGAGTAGTTATTACGGGACTTGGGGCCATAACTCCCATAGGAAATAATGTTAAAGATTTTTGGGAAAGCTGCAAAGATGGAGTTTGTGGCATTGATCATATAAAATCCTTTGATCCTTCTAACTTTAAGGTAAAGGTAGCAGCAGAAATTAAAAATTTAAACGAAGGAGATCATTTTAAGAGAAAAATAAGTAGAAGATTAGATAGGTATTCTAAATTAGGTATTATAGCAGGAAGACAAGCCTATGAGGACTCAGGTTTAAACGATGAAAATGTGGATAAAAATAGAATGGGAATTATAGTTGGTACAGGTGTAGGTGGTATGAACACCATATTAGAAGAACATGAAAATTTCTTAAATGGTGGAAGTAATATGATATCGCCCCTATTAGTTCCTAAATTTATTCCAAATATATTATCGGCAAATCTGGCAATAGAATTTGGCATTAATGGTATGGTAAACACAGTTATAACAGCTTGTGCAGCATCGGCCAATGCCATAGGAGACGCTTATAGGACCATAAAACATGGATACATGGATGTAGTCATGGCAGGAGGAAGTGAGAGTTGTATAAACCCCCTTATGATGGGTGGTTTTACTAATTTAAATGCCTTATCTTTAAGTGATGACCCAAAACGTGCTTCCATTCCCTTTGACAAGGAGAGAGAAGGCTTTGTAATGGGAGAAGGGGCAGGAATACTCATTATGGAAAGCTTTGATCATGCAATGAATCGTGGTGCCCATATATATGGAGAAGTGATAGGATATGGAACTACTTGTGATGCTCATCATTTAACGGCTCCCCAAAAGAGTGGAAAAGAAATTATTAGGAGTATGGAATTGGCCTTGAATGATGCTAATGTAAGTCCAGATCAAATTGATTATATTAATGCCCATGGAACTTCCACTCCCTATAATGATAAGATAGAAACCTATGCCATAAAAGAAGTATTTAAAGAAGATACACCTAATATTCCCATAAGTTCTACAAAGTCTATGATAGGACATTTATTAGGAGGAGCAGGAGCAGTTGAAGTGATAGTTTCTCTTAAAGGTATGGAAGAAGGGGTTATACACCCTACTATAGGGTATGAAGTTTATGATGAAGAATGTGATTTAGATTATGTGAAAAATGAAAGTAGAAAAAAACGTATGGATTATGTCATGTGCAATTCCTTTGGATTTGGAGGACATAACACCGTATTAATATTGAAGCATTTTAATGGTTAAGACAATCTCTTAACCTTTTTTTAATTATAGATTTCTTGGTAAAAACCTTGTTTTATGTTAGGAAATTTCTAACATTTGTTAACGAATAAACTTTATCTGGATATTCACTATATTCGGTATATATATTATATATGTCATACACAAGTTCATCTAAGGAACTTCTAG
>NZ_JAOART010000038.1 GCF_025210435.1 Anaeromicrobium sp. | reverse complement strand
ATGACTTTAACATATATAGTATTATCAATTATTTCATGCTCAACATAGTCTAGATTTTTATCAAGCAATTTAATGAGTTCATCCATAACAGTAACCACGCTTTCATTTGATTGATAAAGATATTATGTCATAAATTTATCGACTTTTCAACCAACTTTGGAAAGAACCCAATTTTACTTGACAATCTACATATGATGCAACGGCGTTTTTTCAGATCATAAAAGTAAATTATTAATCTTCAAATAGAATCTCAGCAAAATTCATAGGATGCAACAGAGCCATCCCGTCGCATCCTCTTTTCTTATTTTTATAAGTATAAAACTCAACCGTATATTTTTCTTTAATAAGTAATGCCTTATGAACAATTAACTATTTGATTTATCTTGCAAACTAATTTTTTAACATGTTCGTAGTAACTTTTTACAGCAGCGAATGAAATATTATTATCTTTACCGTGAGCAATATTATTTCTATTGACATAAATACTTCCAATAGCATCTTTTTCATCATCATCAACCACATCTTCGTATTCATTCTCCCACTCATCATTAAACTCTTTTAGAAAGTTCTTAAGTTTTTGTGAGTTAAAATTGGTTTTATTCCTTATTTGCTTAGTAATATATCGGTTTAGATTTGGATGACCTTTATCCTTTGTATATCCTTCAAAAATGACTTTAATTGTATTTTCAAAATACCCAGAAACTAAAACACATAAATACTTTGAATATTCTGCTTTAAGTTCTATTTCATTATCTTTGTCAATTTTATCAATTAATTTAAATTTATTATCTAGCTTTTTTGATAGTTTATCTAGTTCTTTATTTGGCATTTTTTCTCCCCCAATTACTCAATAGACGAAAATGCATCAATCGCTAAAGTTAACCTTTTTGAAACCACATCTTTATCTGAGGTTCCTGCTGTAATGCTCTCAATATATTCTGGTATTTCCATAAGTTCATTGTACTTTCTAACATAATTCTCTATATCTATAATACTACCCTCTTCAAGACGCTTTGCAGTACCAATCATAACAGAGTCAAATACTGAAGCCTTAATCTGTTTTACAGGTCTGAATGCTTCTTTTCCTAATGCTCTGTATATAAAATTAACTGTATTAAAAAAAACTTTATTAAGTTCTTCTTTACTAACAACATCAAATTTCTTATTCTTCTTCATAAATTTATTCAAGAATCCTTTTAAAGGCTTTTCATAATTATTTAAATCATAGTAAAGAGCAAAGAATCTCAATATCAATTCTTGATCCTTCAACTTAATATTCGGTTTGCCATAAATATTCTTCCACTCTTTACTTAGTTGTAAAGTTCGTAAAAAATCACTAAACTCACCATTATATATACATACTCTTATCTCTTGAGGGGTTAGTTGAGTGCCTCCAGTATTTATTCTTTCAAAAATATAAAATACACTACTATCATCTTCACTTGGCTCATCTTGTTTAATTATGGTAGCATGAATTATAGATTCATCTATTTTTGCCTTATCATTTTCAGATAGTTCTTCATATGTTTTACCATCATAATTTGGATGAACATTGCGTAATTTAAATTTTCTTCCATTTGGCTCGAAAATTCCTTTATAAAAATATTGTAATGTCCTCAATCGTTGCTGACCATCAATTATAAGAAGCTTGGATGTTTCATCATCTTTTGATAAAAATATCCCTGGTATAGGTAGGCCCATAAGTAACGATTCTATAAGTCTTGATGCTTGATCTTGTTTCCATACATATTGTCTTTGAAAGTTTGGAATATAAATTCTACCTTTATTTAACTTGTTTACAAGACCTTCGACGTCATAATCAGCACCGTAACTCGTAATTGAATACTCCATAGTAATATCTTCTTCATCTACATCATCTTCAATATTATCTTTCTTTTCAAAAATCAACTCACAATAATCTCCGTTAGGAATAACATCCATCGAGTCAAATTTATCAATATATTCTTTTGTAACATCAATAACATCAACTGCATTAAAGAGTCGACTATCAATCAAGCTATAGGTATTCCAATCTCTATCATCATATAATCGTTTAGAGAAGTATGATAAATCACGTCCATCAACATTAACTTCTTCACTTTCAACAAATATTGACAGTAACATACTCATATATTTATCCCCAATTTCAATTAACTTAAGTTCTTTAAAATTCTGAAACTTATTATTAAACTCATCAATTCCATAAAATATGTCCTCATATTTCGTCTTGAAATTTAGTGTATTTCCATCGACATTTGGTCTGGCAATACGTAACTTAACCTTAAATATTTTTTGCATTATCTCTCCCCCATTTATGATTTAAATTTATTTTAACTATTAATAGTTTTTGTATTAATCTGAGATAGAATAAAAGATAAGGTTAATAATAACATTTTTAACTTCTATCCTATAATAGTGCATTTTATCTTCAATAAATTTCCAGTTAAATAACCAAACAGATATCTATGCTATTTTTAGAGCCTCGAAAATTTTAGAAATAGGTTCACCATTTAAAGCAGCAGAATATATTCTAACGACTTGAGATTTTTTTAAATTATTTCTTATACACTTAAATCCGTGGTTAAAATTAAAGATCTTTGATGAATACAATTTAGAGTAAGTATATGATAATAACATTATTAATAAATACCTAATGATACTCTTATTACTTCTAACTTGATATCCATTTAACCCTAAGTATCTTTTACTTTCTCTAAAAAATGGTTCTATAACCCACCTATCGGTGTAGATATTAAGAATCTCAATATCTGTTAAATCTGTATCTAGAGAAATAAAGGCTTTAAGGGCTCCTTTTACATGAAATTGTTCTTTGGGATAGCTTAATACAACTGAAACTTTTTTCATATCCTTCAATTTGCCAACATAGTTGTAGATATAATAATCCTTATTTCCGACTGTGACTAGGCCGAAGGCATTTTTATCTAAACTAAGGGCATAGCTATTAAGTCTAGCTCCTAAATCTTCATGTCCTTTGGGGAAGATTATTCTATTAGTTTTTACAGCACCAATATATTTAAAGCCAGCTTGTAAAGATGCAGTGAAAATTGTTTTACAACTATACCAGCTATCACATAAAACATATCCTTTAGATACAGGTGCAGGCAAAGACTTAATAATATTAACTGCTATATCTATCTTACTCATAACGTTTTTATCATAAATGCATATATCATAAGGTAAAACCAACCCATCGCAAGAAAGCAAGCAAGTAACGATTTGATGACCATAAACAGTTTTTCCCTTTAGATGAGAGTTGTGAAATGAACACTTGTCTATGGGATTTATAGCCTTTGACGAGGGCTTAGTTTTTTCCGAAATGGTATCATCAATAATTACATAAATAGGTTTGTTCGCTTTTTTAGATTTAGACCAAATTAAATCTATTACCCTAGACTTTAAAGCATTAAATAGTAATTGTTCATTCCACGAACTCTTAGATAAAAATCTTGTAATGCTAGTTCTATGCCTAGATGACATAGTTTTAGAAACATCATTAATTTTACCGTTAAAACCATCCATAAACATGGAGTTGATAATATTTTTTAAATGATTTATCTGTGGATTAGTAAGGTAGAAATTAAAATTTAATTCTTTCAGAAATTTGTCTAAAGATAATTGATTTGATATAATTGAGTTCTGAAACATTTATGCACACCACCTGTTATGTTTTTGTGTAGGAACTTAATTATAACAAGGTTTTGCATAAATGTTTTTTTATTTTATTTAACTGGAAATTTATTGAAGTGTTTTTGCACTTTTATAGTTCTATCTATACAAATTACTAGTACAATAATATTCTCAGTTTACTCTAATATACTTCCCTAAATAGTTACAAATTCCTTCAATTTTCGTTTTCTTTATTTCGACATCAAAGAGTTTTAAAAAGTCTTAAGTATTAAAAATTAAGTAGTTTTTAGAGCACTCTAATTAGTTTGGTTGAGTACCAAATATTAGTTAAACACCTAACATAATCCAACCCATCCACCCTATATTTTCTCTACCCTAATGACTCCCATAACCGAAAACAACTAGTATTTAATTGAAAAACAAGAAGAATAGAGTTATATCCACAGTGTAACTACGAATATTCAAATCCTTGGAACATATTTTAGAAAATATTGTATAAAAAAACCGCCATCACTTATGATACGGTTCACCGTATATAATTCTAAATTGTCACGACTTCACATCTACAATTATAGCATATGTTAAATAGCAAATTATACCATAATATAATTATAATAGTATCATATACTAACTACAAGAACGTATATTCGGAGGTGTTATATATCACTTCAGAAGAAAAAGCATATATCGCAGGAATAATTGACGGTGAAGGAAGTATCATGCTTATTAGATTCCATAAAAATCAATTTCCTTCTCCATGTGTATCAATATCTTCAACTACCCTAGAATTATTAGAATGGATAAAAAACAAAACCAATGTAGGTAATATAATAAGTAAGAAAAATTATGATCCTAATAAACATAAAAACTCATATACCTATATAGTAAAGTATAGAAATGCTATTAAATTTATAGAATATATAGAACCTTATTTAGTAATTGAATCTAAAAGGAAGAGAGCACAATTAATTCTTAATGAGTATGAATCAGTTACTCCTAGAAATGGGAGATATTCGGATGAAGCATTAAAATTAAAAGAAGAATTCTACGAAAGGTTTATATCTATCAAATAAATTATATTTCTAAACACTAAAAAACCGTATTGGATAATCCAATACGGTTGTATTTATTGGTGGAGGCGGTGGGACATATACTCCATAAGTTTCCTTATAGTACTGACTATATCATGAACTTCATTGAAGTCCTCTGGCGTGTTATGGAAGCTTAGTTTAGTTTGTATCTTCCATCCTAGTACCGCTTATCTAATGACTTAGCAGCCTATGAGTCGATAAGGAGCTGTTGAATTTCTTCACATACCCCTCGGTATTAGCTTAGCATATCTTATGCCTTAGCCTTCACCGATAAAGCCAGATTTTCACCTATGAATCACTTCATAGGGCGACTCTTTTTGAATCGAACCCACGTCCGAAAGCCCTGCAAAAATAGTTTCTCCGAGTACAGTCATTGTTTTAAATCTCGTAGATCAAAGCGCCCAATGACAGGCTTTTATCTCTACCAGCCCCAATTAGTCAACTAATAGGTCAAGGCACCCCCTAAAAGTAGTTCCCCACTCAAATGATGTTCAAGCCTAGATCGTGGGTCTCTAGGGTGAACAAGCAGCTTATATTATGCTGCTAATGCGTAATTATCGTTTGCATTTATATTTAGTTCCCCAGTTTTTTAAGGCGGACCCCAAGGAAAAACCTCCACTCGCTTCTATAAAATTCAGACCCCCGTCGAAACCTGTACGCCCCCATGTATGGGAACAAAAGTCTTTAATAAGACTTTTGTCTATTTCTTAGTTCTTTTTCTATTCGACGTTGTGCATCTTTCTTAGCCATGTCTTGTCTCTTGTCATGTAGCTTTTTACCTTTAGCTACTCCAATTTCTATTTTTATTAAACCCTTAGAAGTTATATATGCTTTAAGTGGAACTAATGTTAATCCATGTTGAGCAGTATAACCAATAAGTTTTGTAATCTCTTTTTTCTTTAAAAGTAGTTTTCTTGTTCTCATAGGATCAACATTGTATATGTTTCCCTTTTCATAAGGACTTATATTCATACCATATATGAATACTTCACCATTTTCTATCCTTGCGAAAGCTTCTTTTAAATTAATTTTTCCAAGTCTTATGGATTTTACTTCCGTTCCCTTTAAAACTATGCCTGCTTCAAAGGTTTCTTCTATAAAATACTCATGTCTTGCCTTTTTATTACTTGCTACTAATTTTCCAGATCCCATTTAAACACCTACTTTACTACTAGTAACGAATTTCATGATAACATAAATTCTATATCTTGTCAATTAATTAAGAACAAATTTTCGAATTCCGTGGGCTACTCCACTTTCATCATTAGATTTTGTAATATAATCTGCATGTTCCTTTACATAATCATCTGCATTATCCATGGCAACTCCTTTTCCCACATATCTAAGCATGGTAATGTCATTTTCATTATCACCAAAACAAATGATTTCTTCCTTATCCAGGTTGTATAACCTAGCTAAGTGCATAATGGCACTTGCCTTAGATACACCCCTGTTCATAATTTCTAGATTATTATGCCATGACTTACAGCATTCTACCGTTGCCATACTATCTAATTCTTTTCTTACCTTTTCCATAAGTGCACTATCTTCACTGATTAATTGAATCTTGTAAACATGTTCTTCTAAATTCTTAGCATTTTCATGACCATCTTCTACTACTATAATGTCTATTTTATCCTCTTCCTTTTGTTCATCATTCCATTCAGAATACTTAAGAGAACTATATACTAATTCTTCTGTGTAAAATCTATCAGCCGTATAATAGTGATAGTATACACCATATTTTCTAGCTACTTCTATTACCTTTAAGACATCTTCCTTTTCTAAATGATTTTCATATAATATTTCATCCGTTGCCATATCCCTAACTAGTGCTCCATTACAAGCTATAATTGGAGTTAATATACCTAAATTTTTTCCATATACCTTAGCTGATGTATATATTCTACCTGTGGCTATGGCCACACGCACATTTTTATCTATTGCTTCCCTTAGTGCCTCTTTATTTTCCCTTGTTACTTCATGGTTAGAATTTAATAATGTTCCATCCATATCACTTACTACAAGTTTGTACATAATAATTTCCTTCTTTCCTTTATCTATAATGAAATATTTAAGGCATATGAAAGAAATAAACTAGTCAGTTCTCTGAGGGATTTGGATTATTTTCAAGGCATGGTGAGCGAGCATATTAAACATATGTAAGCGATTCCATAACGAATAAAATAATTCAAATAACCAGTGAAATGACTAATTTATTTTTTGAATATGCCTAAAGTGGGAAATAAATTTCCCACTAGAATGTTTATTTATTATTTTTTTCTTTTAATAATTTAAAGTCAACTTCACGTCTTTCTATGTCAACCTTGTCAACTTTTATTTTAACCGTATCCCCTATTCTATAGGTCTTTTTAGTTCTCTCTCCTATGAAAGTTAGATTATCTTCATCATACACATAATAATCATCGTCCATTTCAGCAACTCTTATTAAGCCTTCTACCGTATTTTCTAATTCAATGAACATTCCAAAGGATACCACACTACTTACAATACCTTCAAATTCCTCACCAATAAATTGTAACATATATTCTGCTTTCTTTAAATCATCCGTTTCCCTTTCTGCTTCAACTGCAATTTTTTCCCTCTCAGAAGATATGTCTGCCACTTCTTGCACTATGGATTTTAGTTCCTTAATTCTCTTAGGATCTAGTTTTCCATGTAAAAATTCCTTAATGATTCTGTGTATCATTAAATCTGGATATCTTCTTATGGGCGATGTAAAGTGACAATAGTTTGTAGCAGCCAGTCCAAAGTGTCCACTATTTCCATGGGAATATCTAGCCTTTTTAAGGGATCTTAACATGAGAGTATTTATAATTCTCTCTTCCCTCTTTCCCTCTATCTTTCCAAGTAAATCCTGTAAGGATCGAGGGTGGATTTCATTAGTAATTCCCTTTAGGTGATATCCAAAGTTATGGATAAACTTATTAAAGTTTTCTATCTTCTCCACATCTGGTTCCTCATGGATTCTATAGACAAATGGTGTTTCTGTCCAATAGAAGTTCTCAGCCACAGTCTCATTACATATTAACATAAATTCTTCTATTATCCTATTGGCTATTCTTCTTTCTGCTTTTCTTATTTCCACAGGTTTTCCAGCTTCATCAAGTATTATTTTAGACTCATCAAAATCAAAATCTATACTTCCCCTAAGATCACGTCTACGTCTAAGTATTTTAGCTAGTTCTTTCATATTTTTAAAATCATCTATTAGATAATCATATTTTTTCATAAGTTCTTCATCTTCATGTTCTAATATATCTGATACATCTGTGTAAATCATTCTCTCACAAGTTTTAATTACACTTTCATATATTTCATGGTTTACTACTTTACCCTCTTTGTTTATTTCCATATTAACAGATAGGGTTAATCTATCTACCTTTGGATTTAAACTACATATTCCATTAGATAATCGCTTTGGTAGCATAGGTATAACCCTGTCTACTAGGTATACACTTGTACCTCTTTTTAAGGCCTCCTTATTCATCTTTGTGTGTTCTGTCACATAATGGGTAACATCTGCTATATGAACTCCAAGTAAATAGTTTCCATTATCTAATTTCTTTACACATACGGCATCATCTAAATCCTTTGCATCGGCTCCATCTATAGTTATTATTCTTTCATCTCTTAAGTCACGTCTTCCCTTAATATGTTCCTTAATTACCTCTTGAGGAATTTTATCTGCTTCATCTAATACCTTCTTTGGAAATTCTTCTGGTAGTTTAAACTGTCTTATAACAGATACTATATCCGTTCCCACATCATCCTTATGACCTAGTATTTCCGTTATCCTTCCTTCTGGGTTTCTTCTTTCTCCTGGCCATCTAGTAATTTCTACAACTACCTTATGTCCATCCTTAGCATTTTTAGTAAGACCCTTTGGAATGTATATATCCTTCCTAATTCTTTTATCATCTGGAACTACAAAACCAAAGTTTCTACTACTTTCAAATACACCTACGATTTCCGTATTAGATCTTTCTAATATTTCTAAAACTTCTGCCTCTTCCCTCTTACCTTCCTTTTTCTTCTTAGTAGGTCTACATAGTACCAGGTCATTATTCATAGCTCCATTCATGTCATCAGCAGATATGAATGCATCATCCCTATTTTCTAGTACTAAAAATCCATAGCCACGGTTTCCCATTTGAATTCTTCCAACTAATAAATTTTTCTTTTCTGGAATAGTATACTTATTCTTTTTAACTTTGATTATTTGACCCTTTGACTTCATTTCATCAAGGATAGTAAAGAATTGTCCCACATCTTCATTTTGTATATTAAAGATTTCTACTAACTCATGTTCCGATTTTGCTGAATACTCATCTTCTCTCATTTTTTCTATAATGTCTGATTTTGTAATCAATCTATTCACTCCATTTCCTGCAACTATGTAATAATAGTATATGTATTTTATTTTTTCCAGTTATCCTTCTTTTTAAGTATAGTCTACGAAATCTTAATAAGGTAAATTATGCAAAGAACATTAAGTATTAAAATTAAAGGAATTCCTATACTAAATTTTTTCTTTCTAGTTTTATGGCGAAAAATTTTCATACCCATATAGATACCATATACGCCTCCAATTAGACTATATATAAATAAGGTCTTCTCCTCTATTCTCCACTTATTTTTCTTCGCCTTATACTTATCTATACCCATTATTGAAAATGCCAAAATGTTTATAGACAATAAATATAAAATTATTACATTTTTTGTATGAAATTCCATATAATCCACCTTTATAGTATATAAAATTATAATTTCTTCTTCCTATTTTTTTATATAGATTTCGTAACACTAAGATTTCTTCATATAGTAACTTGCCTATGAGGGAAAATAGGCCCACATGAAGCAAGTTTATGAATACGAAATCTATAACATTAGTATTATATCATACTTCCCTTTAAAGAATATTGTGTTATACATAATTTATTGTAAATTCTACCTTATATTACTAATTTAGTGTTTCCCAGGAAATGAATCTGTGTATTAAAAAAGAGAGTGTATAAAATACACTCTCCTAATAGTTTAATTAAAACTTAATCATTCCACCAAACTTTAAGAATAATGGTGCGAATACTAATGATACGATAGTCATAAGCTTGATTAAGATGTTGATAGATGGTCCTGAAGTATCTTTGAATGGATCTCCAACAGTATCTCCAACTACAGCAGCCTTGTGAGCGTCGCTTCCTTTTCCACCATGGTGTCCTTCTTCAATGTACTTCTTAGCGTTATCCCAAGCTCCACCAGCGTTTGCCATCATGATAGCCATTAATACTCCTGATGCTAGGGCTCCAGCTAATAATCCACCTAATGCCTCTGTTCCCAATACGATACCAGTAGCTATTGGTGCAAGTACTGCCATAACTCCTGGAACCATCATTTCTTTTAAAGCAGATCCAGTACTGATGTCTACGCATCTAGCATAATCTGGAGTAGCTTTACCTTCCATAACTCCTGGGATTTCTCTAAATTGTCTTCTTACCTCTTCGATCATTTCGAATGCTGCTTTACCAACAGATTCCATAGTCATAGCAGAGAATAAGAACGGTAACATACCACCAATTAATAATCCAACAACAACTGTTGGCTTTAATATATCGATCATTTCTAAGTTAACAGCTTGTGAGTAAGATGCAAATAATGCAAGGGCAGTTAAAGCAGCAGATCCGATAGCGAATCCTTTACCCATAGCAGCTGTAGTATTTCCTACTGCATCTAGCTTATCAGTAATTTCTCTTACTTCACCTGGAAGTTCTGACATTTCTGCAATACCACCAGCGTTATCAGCGATAGGTCCATAAGCATCAACTGCAACTGTAATACCAGCTGTTGATAACATACCTACTGCTGATAATGCAATACCGTATAATCCAAAGAATTTATATGCTACTAAAATACCAACTGAGATAACTAATACTGGCCATGCAGTTGAGTACATACCTACTGCTAAACCACTAATAATAGTTGTAGCTGATCCTGTTTCAGATTGCTCAGCAATCTTCTTAACTGATTTATAGTCTCCAGAAGTATAAACTTCTGTAATCTTACCAATTATCATACCAGCAATTAATCCTGCAACTACTGCTGCAAATGCTCTTAAGTCTCCAATTAAAGAGTTACTTAAGAAGAATGTTCCAGCCACTACAAGGGCACCACTTACGTAAGTTCCTCTTTCAAGTGCGTGAGCTGGGTTAGTTTTTCCGTCTCCACCTTTAACAAATGTAGTACCTATAATAGATGCTATAATTCCTAATGCTGCTAATGCTAACGGGAAAACTGCTCCTTCTGGTCCTACTGCAACTAAACCTAATGTGATTGCAGATATGATAGAACCTACATATGACTCAAATAAGTCAGCTCCCATACCAGCCACGTCTCCAACATTGTCTCCAACGTTATCAGCGATAACTGCAGGGTTTCTTGGATCATCTTCTGGGATTCCTGCTTCTACCTTACCAACTAAGTCAGCTCCCACGTCTGCAGCCTTAGTGTAGATACCTCCCCCAACACGTGCAAATAATGCGATAGAAGAAGCTCCTAGTCCAAATCCAGTGATTATTTTAGGATCTCCAATTGTGTGGTATAGAAGTCCTATTCCTAGTAATCCTAAACCAACAACAGACATACCCATTACAGCACCACCACTAAATGCTACAGATAATGCCTTGTTCATACCACTTTCTCTTGCTGCATTTGCAGTTCTTACGTTTGCCTTAGTAGCAACCTTCATTCCTGCAAATCCTGCTAATGCTGAGAATACTGCTCCAATTACGAAACATACTGCTGTTAAAGGTCCAATTCCAACACCTAATACTACAGCTAAAATTCCAGCAAAAATTACCAATGTCTTGTACTCTCTTGTTAAGAAAGCCATAGAACCTTCTTGTATGTATGTAGAGATTTCTTTCATTCTATCTGTCCCTACATCAACGCTATTAATTCTTGACGTTAGCATGAACGCAAAAATTAACGCAACTACACCAACTACTGGTGCAAGTAAAACCATATTCATTTGTTATTTACCTCCCTTAATATACGTCAATTGTTTGATCTACTTTTGCAAGTAAACTAATACTATAGATGTAATTATAAAAGCACCAGCACCGATAGAAGTAATTTTACTTAAAGTATCTTCTAGTCCTCGTCCTCTTTTCTTTCCCATTAATTGCTCAGCTCCACCAGTTATAGAACCTGATAAACCTGCGCTTTTTCCAGATTGTAATAAGATACTAGCTATAAGTACTAAGCTTGCTAATACCTGGATAACCATAAAGAAAGTCTTCATTAGTATTACACCCCCTCGCATCATCAACATACCTATTTTAACACAGGAACTTAGTAAAATCAACATTATTCTATGTTTACAGAGTCCTTTGTTTTTCTGTATTCCTTCCTGTTTCCAGAAATATATAAATATTTTTTCTAAAAAAATAAAAGGGTAATTTCCATCACCCTTTTATTATTACTAGAATTTGTAAAAGTTATACTAATTATCTTAAGTTAAAGAATGCACTTCTTCCAGCATACTTAGAAGTAGCATCTAATAGGTCTTCTATTCTTAATAATTGGTTGTACTTAGCAACTCTATCAGTTCTTGATGGAGCACCAGTCTTGATTTGTCCAGCGTTAACTGCAACGGCAAAATCAGCTATAGTTGAGTCTTCACTTTCTCCAGATCTGTGAGATACTACAGCAGTATATCCAGCTCTGTTAGCCATTTGAATAGCATCTAAAGTCTCAGTAATAGTACCAATTTGGTTTAATTTGATTAATATAGAGTTACCAGTTCTTGCTTCAATACCTCTAGATAATCTTTCAGTGTTAGTAACGAATAAGTCATCTCCAACGATTTGGATCTTCTTACCTAACTTATCAGTCATTAACTTCCATCCATCCCAATCTTCTTCATCTAATCCATCTTCAATAGAGATAATAGGGAATTTTTCCACTAATTCAGCATAGAAGTCAACCATTTCAGCAGAAGTTCTAACTACACCTTCTCCTTTTAACTCATATACACCCTTTTCCTTGTTGTATAACTCAGTAGCAGCCACGTCAAGTGCTAACATTACGTCTTTTCCTGGCTCATATCCAGCTTTTTTAATAGCTTCTATGATTACTTCTAAAGCTTCTGCATTTGAAGTTAAGTTTGGAGCAAATCCACCCTCATCACCTACAGCAGTGTTTAATCCCTTAGACTTAAGTACTGATTTTAAGTTATGGAATACTTCAGCACCCATTCTTAATGCTTCTTTAAAGCTTTCAGCTCCCACTGGCATAACCATGAATTCTTGAATATCCACATTGTTATCAGCATGCTCTCCACCATTTAAAATGTTCATCATTGGAGTTGGTAAAGTCTTAGCATTTACTCCTCCTAAGTATTGGAATAAAGGCATTTCTAGTGACTTAGCTGCAGCTTTAGCAGTTGCCATAGAAACTCCAAGGATTGCGTTAGCTCCTAATTTCCCCTTGTTATTAGTTCCATCTAACTCAATCATAGTCATATCGATTCCAATTTGGTCTAATGCATCCATTCCTATGATTTCTTCAGCAATAATTTCATTTACATTATCTACTGCCTTTTGTACGCCTTTTCCTAAAAATCTTCCCTTATCTCCATCTCTTAATTCAACAGCTTCGAAAGCTCCTGTTGAAGCTCCAGATGGAACGATAGCAGATCCCATAGTTCCGTCTTCTAAGTATACTTCCACCTCTACAGTTGGGTTACCTCTTGAATCTAATACTTCTCTTCCGTATATTTCTACTATAGTAGTTGACATATTTATAGTCTCCTTTCCGTAATAAAGTTAATATTAATATTTTACTAAAGCTACAAAATCATCAGTCTTTAAGCTTGCTCCTCCTACTAATGCACCATCAATGTCTGATTGAGACATGATCTCAGATACATTGGCAGGCTTAACGCTTCCACCATACTGAATTCTCACTTTGTCTGCCTTTTCTTGTCCATATAATTTAACTACTGTGTTTCTAATTTCAGCAATAACTTCATTAGCTTGTTCTGGAGTTGCAGTTTTACCTGTTCCAATGGCCCAAATAGGCTCGTAAGCTAATACTACCTTCTCAATATGATCAGCAGATACAGTTTCTAATCCTGCAATTACTTGTCCATTAACCACATCATTAGTTTTTCCTTCTTCTCTTTGCTCTAGAGTTTCTCCAATACACATGATTGGTAAAATTCCATGGGATAAGGCAGATAATACTTTCTTGTTTACAGTTTCATCTGTTTCATTAAAGTATTGTCTTCTTTCAGAGTGGCCAAGTACACAGTACTCAACTCCTAAGTCCTTTAACATTATTGGAGATATTTCACCAGTGAATGCACCCTTCTCTTCCCAGTGCATGTTTTGAGCAGCCACATTAACATTAGTTCCCTTTGTAACTTCCTTCAATGCTGGTAATAAAAGAGCTGGTGCACAAATTACCACATCTACTGTGGGATCTTTAACTTGGTCCTTAATACCATTTACAAAATCTACTGCTTCACCAATAGTCTTATGCATTTTCCAGTTTCCAGCTATTATTGGTTTTCTCATCATTTTCCCCTCCTGCAAACTTATGTAGTCTTATTTATCTTCAAGTGCTGCAATTCCTGGAAGTTCTTTTCCTTCTAAGAATTCTAAAGATGCTCCACCACCTGTTGATATATGAGTCATCTTATGAGCGTATCCTAATTGCTCAACTGCAGCAGCACTATCTCCACCACCTATTATAGTAGTTCCCGCACATTCTGCAACAGCCTTTGCCACATCTTTAGTTCCAACTGCAAATGCAGGCATTTCAAATACTCCCATTGGTCCGTTCCATACAACAGTCTTAGCATTCTTAATTGCATCAGAGAAAAGTTCTACAGACTTTGGCCCTACGTCTAGTCCCATCATGTCTGTAGGCATATTGTCTCCATGAACAGTCTTATTCTCAGCATCAGCTTTGAATTCTTTAGCTACAACTACATCTACAGGTAGCAACATATCTACTCCCTTTTCCTCAGCCTTAGCCATTAATTCTTTAGCTAAATCTATTTTATCAGATTCAAGTAGTGATGTTCCTACTTCATATCCTTTAGCCTTTAAGAAAGTAAATGCCATTCCTCCACCAATAATTAGTGCATCTACCTTTTCAATTAAGTTTTGGATTACTCCTATCTTATCACTTACCTTAGCACCACCTAAAATTGAAACGAAAGGTCTTTGTGGAGTAGATAGGGCATCTCCCATAATTTTCACTTCTTTTTCTATTAAGTATCCTGCCACAGCTGGTAAATAGTCAGCTACTCCCGCAGTAGATGCGTGAGCTCTATGTGCAGTTCCGAATGCATCATTTACAAACACGTCAGCTAGAGATGCTAATTCTTTAGCATACTCAGGGTCATTCTTAGTGTCCTTTCTGAAACGAACATTTTCAAGTAATACAACGTCCCCTTCTTTCATTTCAGAAGTTGCCTTCTTAGCACTTTCTCCAACTACCACATCATCAGCAGCAAAAGTTACTTCTTGACCTAGTAATTGAGCTAATCTAACAGCCACTGGTTCAAGACTAAATTCCTTTTTAGGCTCTCCCTTTGGTCTTCCTAAATGAGACATTAAAATAACCTTAGCCTTATTTTCAACTAAGTATTTAATAGTTGGCAATGCACCTTTAATTCTGATGTCATCAGTAATATTCTTATTTTCGTCCATAGGTACATTAAAGTCACATCTTACTAAAACTTTTTTACCACTTACTTGAATATCTTCTATAGTTTTCTTCACCAATTCGTTCACCTCTATATAGTATATTTAAAACTATTATAAAGAGTCCAATTCAACCTATGAATTGGACTCTTTATATTTTTTAAAGACCTCTTTCGATAAGGTAGCTTATTAAGTCTACTACTCTTGTAGAGTATCCCCACTCATTATCATACCAAGATACGATTTTAGCAAGTTTTCCTTCCATAACCATAGTTGATAATCCATCTACGATTGAAGATCTTGAATCTTTTCTATAGTCAATAGATACTAAAGGCTCATCACTGAATCCTAAGATTCCCTTTAATTGACCTTCAGCCGCTGCTTTTAACTTAGAGTTAATTTCTTCAGCAGTAGTTTCTTTTTCAAGTTCAACAACTAAATCTACAACAGAAACTGTAGGAGTTGGAACTCTCATAGCCATTCCGTTTAATTTTCCCTTTAATTGAGGCAATACTAATGCAACTGCAGCAGCAGCTCCAGTAGTTGTTGGGATAATAGACTCAGCAGCAGCTCTTGCTCTTCTTAAGTCCGCATGCGGTGCATCTAATGTATTTTGATCATTAGTATAAGCATGAACTGTAGTCATCAATCCAGTTTTAATTCCAAAGTTTTCGTCTATTATTTTAGCAAATGGTGCTAAACAGTTAGTAGTACAAGATGCATTTGAGATTACGTGATCTGTCTCAGGATTGTAGTCTCCTTCGTTAACTCCTAATACTACAGTAACATCTTCATTCTTAGCAGGTGCAGAAATGATTACTTTCTTAGCCCCAGCTTTAATGTGCTTTTCAGCTTTAGACTTTTCTCTAAAGAACCCAGTAGATTCAACAACTACATCTATTCCTAGTTCTCCCCAAGGTAAGTTTTCAGGATCCCTTTCAGCGAAGATCTTAATTTCTTTACCATCTACTACCATAGCTCCTTCTTTAACTTCTACACTTAAATCAAACTTTCCAAAACAACTGTCATACTTTAATAAGTGAGCTAATGTCTTAGCATCAGTTAAATCGTTTATAGCAACTACCTCAAATTTCTTGTCTGCTCTCTCCATAGCAATTTTAAATGCATTTCTTCCAATTCTTCCAAAACCGTTAATAGCAACTTTTACAGTCATGTTAATCCTCCTTAACTCTTATAAAACTTAAATTTTTTTAAAAATTTCTTTTGCTAATCCCTCGTCTATGACCAAGACCAGGTTTTTATTTAATTTGCTAATTGCAATTATTGCCTCTGCCTTTTGATTTCCACATGCAGCTCCTATGGGATGTTCTAACTCCTTATAGTGATTTAGGCTCACACCTATGGTGTTTACCTCTTCTACTATTTCTCCATTTTTATCAAAATAGTATCCGAAGGCCTCTGCCACTGCACCCTTTTTAATAATATTTTCTATCTTTTCCACTTCAGTACCCCTATTGTTAGCCATCTTATCGGCCCTACCTATTCCAAATATTAGGGTTTCAATCTTCTTTATGTACTCTACCACTTCTTTAATATATGGATCTTTAATTAACTTATCTATTAGTTCCTTTGATATATTATCAGATACATGTAGTAATCTATAACTTGCTTTTAATTTTTCTGCCAAGGTAGCTGCTATGGTATTAGATTGCTTTTCAACACTTCTACCAAGGCCTCCACGACCTGGAACTACTACCACATTCTTATTTTTGTTATTTTCAGAACTTACACCTTCAGCAACCATTTGCATGGTCTTTCCTCCAGTTATTCCTATTATCATTTCCTTAGTTAGTATGCTTTTCAAATAATTAGCAGCTGTCTTTCCAACTTCTTTTATAACAGATTCATCTTCATCATAAGAATCCATTACAATTAAAACTTTTCTTACATTTAATTTATCCTTTAGAGTATCTTCAAGGTCATGTAGCTTTCTCCTATCGTAAACGAAATCTTTTAGCACTCCTAGACTATTTTTCCCAAATTCAGTAGTATTCATTCCACTAGAATGTATTTCTATAAAGCCTTGTTCCTTTAGGATGTTTACTTCTGATCTTACTATCCTTTCTCCAATTTCCAAAATCTGAGAAAGACTTCTTCTTCCTATGGGTTGATTTTTCTCAATTTGCCTTAGTATCTCATATCTTCTAGGAAAGATTTCATTCAGCTCCGGTGCTAACTTTTTACCTATCTGAATAATTTCTTCCATATATCCATTGCTATTTTCATATTTTAGCAATCTTATTCCTCATTTCTAACAATTGTGTCGGGACCATTTCAGCCCGTATAGTCATTTGCTGTCCCGCCTGCTTATAGATTATCATAAATAGATATAAATGGCAATACGGAAATTTTAATTTTAAGGTGCCTTTATTCTGCCTTTTCAAAGGTAATATTTCCGTATGCCTGTTACACCATAAGGTAACAGTTTTTCCTTCTTTTACCTAATCTATAAATTAGTTTTAGTAAATAATTAATTATTATTCCTTTATATGAAATTTTCAATATATTTTCCTGAAATAGGTCCAAATAAAAAAGAGTATAATAAAGACACTTATCTTTATCATACCCTTTTGTTTTAGTTAAAATCGCTTTCTTTTTGATGAAGATTGTATCTTCATCTCATCCCTATATTTAGCAACAGTTCTCCTAGATATATTTATACCCTTTTTCTTTAATATGTCCGATATGGCCTGATCGCTAAGGGGTTTTTTCTGATTCTCATTATCTATTAAATCTTTTATTATGGTCTTTATACTTTGTGATGAAACACCTTCTCCCATCTGATTAGATACGCCACTTGAAAAGAAAAATTTTATTTCAAAAACCCCCCTTGGAGTCTGCATATACTTTCCATTTACAGCTCTACTCACTGTAGATTCGTGAACTCCCACTTCATTGGCTATTTTCTTCAACGTAAGGGGCTTTAGGTACTTCCTTCCATAATCAAAAAAATCCTTTTGATATTCAACTATGGCACTTACCACATTAAATATGGTCTGCCTTCTTTGTTCTATACTTTTTATTAACCACATGGCCGAGTTTAATTTTTCATTTAAAAATTTAGACGTATTTGAACTCTTTTCTGAATTTAACAATATCCTTTTATAATATGGACTTACAGAAAGTCTTGGTGCTGTAGAATCGTTAACAAGTACCACATATTCATCGTCAATTTTTTCTACATTCACATCTGGTGTTATATATTTTATATCTTTTTTCGATGCGAATAATCGTCCTGGTTTAGGCTCTAAAGTCTTTATAAAATCTGAGATTTCTTGTATTTTTTTAATATCTATATTTAGATCTTTTCCTATATTAGCAAGTTTATTGTCAGCAATATGATTTAAATGACCTTCTATTACCTTTTTTATAGTGTCATCTTCAATACCCATTTGCTCCACTTGTATTAAAAGACATTCTTTTAAACTTCTAGCACCAACCCCTACTGGATCAAAGGTTTGTATTAAAGACAAAACATTTCCTATTATGCCTTCATCCTTCAAAATGCTTTTACTAATTTCTTCTATACCTATATTTAAGTATCCATTATTATTTAAAGATTCGATTAAATATTTTCCTATTTCCATTTCTTCTTCATTTAACATGGAAAATTGTAATTGAAATAACAAATGATCTGTTAAAGATGTCTCTGAAGATACAAATTGTTCAAAAGAAACTTCTTCATCCTTTGACTTATTGTAAGTACTTTTATAACTTATATCATCATATTCTTTAAAGTATTCTTTCCAATCTATATCCTTCTTCTCCTGTTTTTCTTCCTTTTGTTTTCCTAATTCAACACTTTTATCTTGTATATTTTCTTGCACATTAGGCACATCTATAACAGGATTAGTCATTATTTCTTCATTAATAAAATTATTTAACTCTTGATAATTGAATTGAAGGATTTGTATAGATTGCTTCAACTCCGGTGTCATAACTAGCTTTTGAATTTGTTCCACATTCAAACTAATACCTAAATGCACCTTTAATCACCGTCCTCTTCTGTCCCTTCATTTCTTTCATAATCTTTTTTGCCACATTATAATTATAGCACTAAACCTATCTTTATTAAAGGTGGTTAGAAAAATGGACAAAAAAAAGATAGGTTTAAAAACCTATCTTTATCTTTCTCTTTATCTCTTATCCTTTTCATATGGGGCGCCATTAGCAGCTGGTGCAGATGTCTTTCCCCCAAATCCGATTAATACAAATATGGTTACTACATATGGAATCATGGATAACAGATGTGTTGAAATTCCTGCTCCCGCTTCTGTTCCACCTAAGTAAATTTGTATTGCAGTAGTTGCACCAAATAGTAAACATGCTACTAATGCTCCTTGTGGCTTCCACTTACCAAATATCATGGCTGCTAGGGCTATGAACCCTTGACCAGATATTAATGTCGGTCTAAAGTTTGCAACAATGGCCATACTCAATGATGCTCCACCAAATCCTGCTAATACACCAGATAATATAACTGAAAAATATCTGATTTTATATACATTAATACCTAATGTATCTGCTGCCTTTGGATGCTCACCTACAGCTCTTATTCTAAGACCTAATTTAGTTCTATACAATACATACCAAGATAGAGCTACTAAGAAAAATGCAAAGTATACAGTTGAAAATTGGTCAAATACAGATGCAAGCATTGGACTATCCTTTAATAAGCCATGAAGTGGTCTTGATATTTTAGACTCAAGGGGTAATGCAGGAGTAGTTGTAGATCCAAATAATCTACGAGCTAAGAATATGCCCACACCTCCACCTAAAAAGTTAATTGCAATACCTGATATAACTTGATCTGCCTTAAAGTTTATGGATGCTACAGCATGCATAAGTCCAAATAGTCCACCGGCAATACCAGCTATTATGAAACCTAATACAGGTACCCACCAAACGTTACCGAATGATTCTTGTAGTAAAAATGCTGATGCTGTTCCTGCAAAGGCTCCTATAGTCATCATACCTTCAATACCAATATTTACAACACCACTGTTTTCTGAAAATACACCTGCTAATGCTCCATATATAAGAGGAGTACAATACATAAGGGTAGTTCCAAGTATAATTGCTAAATCTCTTAATTCCATAATTACTTAACCTCCTTTTGGAGTTTTTTCTTCTTAAAGTATTTCTTTGTATATTCGAATATTCTATAAGTTGCTATAAAGAATACTATAGAACCTATAACGATATTTATAACTTCTGTTGGTATTCCCAGTTGTTGCATTCTCATACCACCAAATGTTATACCTCCGAATAAAAACGCAGATAATACTACTCCTAGAGGACTGTTGTTTCCTATCAATGCTACTGCAATTCCATTAAATCCATAACCTTCTGTGGCTGCAAGTACGGATACGTGATATGCTTCACCCATAATGTTTAAAGCTCCAGCAGCTCCACCTAAAGCACCAGCAATAGCCATGGCTAGGATCATATTTTTGTTAACATTTATTCCACCATATTTAGCAGCATCTTTGTTGTATCCAACTGCACGTAATTCGTAACCAATAGTAGTTTTAAATAATATATAAGAAACGATTACAGCTATAACAATAGCGATTAAAGTTCCCCAATGTATTTTAGCCGGTCCTACCACATGTCTAAAACCAGTTATTGTAATTCTAGCCGATTCTACTATGTCATATGTAGATTCTGTTCCTGGCTTTTTTACACCTTTCATTGTTATTACATAGTTTGAAGTATAAAGGGCTATCCAGTTTAACATAATAGTCGCAATAACCTCATGAACTCCAAATCGTGCCTTTAAATATCCAGCGATGGCTCCCCATAGGGCAGCTGCTAATGTGGCACCTAGAAAAACTATAGGTATATGAATAATTGCTGGTAAATGTATGAAGTATCCGAGTAGGGAAGCTACTAGGGCACCTATAATAAATTGACCTTCAACTCCAATGTTAAATAGTCCCGTTCTAAAGGCAAATGCCACAGATAAACCTGTTAATATAAGAGGCGTTGAACGAATAATAGTTCTAGCCATATACTTAGGTTTTGAAAAAATCCCCTTTAGCATGGTGCTATAGGCTTCTACAGGATTATATCCTGATATGGTAATTATGACAGCTCCAACAAAAAGTCCCATTATGATGGCTAACATGGTATACATAAATGTGTCACTTTTAATTGCATTCATAAATTTATTTTCCTTATTCTTCAACTTTGCCACCTCCTGCCATCATAAGTCCTAATTCGTTTTCATTAGTTTCTTTAGCATTTACTATATCAACTATTTTTCCTTCATAGATAACGGCAATTCTATCTGATACACTCATAATTTCGTCTAATTCAAAGGATACTAAAAGTACTGCCTTATCCTTATCCCTTTGTTCTACTAGTGATTTATGAACAAACTCTATAGCCCCCACATCTAAACCTCTTGTAGGCTGAGTAGCAATTAGCAGGTCTGGATCATTAGTTACTTCTCTTGCAATGATAACCTTTTGCTGATTACCTCCTGATAGGGCCCTAGCTTTATTTTTCTCATCTCTAGGTCTTACATCAAACTTCTCCATTAACTCTTTAGCGAAAGAATTAACGTCATCTTCCATTATCCTAATCCCCTTTGAGAAAGGAGCCTTTTTATAATTTTCTAAAACCATATTTTCTTCAACGGTAAAATCTAGTACAAGTCCATGTTTTTGTCTATCTTCAGGAATATTACATATACCTGACTCAAATACTTCCCTAGGTGTTTTATTTGTAACATCTTTTCCATTTATTAAAACTTTTCCTGATTTTAATGATCTAAGGCCTGTAATTGCTTCAATTAATTCACTTTGACCGTTTCCATCTACTCCGGCAATACCTAGTATTTCTCCAGCTCTTACTGAAAGGTTTAATCCATCAACTACATTTATACCTCTATGGTCTTGTACTACAAGATTGTCTATCTTTAGTACCTCCCCTTTAGTTTCTCTTTCTTCCTTATCAACCTTAAAGTTTACTTCTCTACCTACCATCATTGATGCTAAATCATCTTCAGTAGATTCCTCCACATTTACTGTGCCTATTCCTTTACCACGTCTTATGATAGTACAGAAATCTGAAGTTTCTTTAATTTCTTTAAGTTTATGAGTTATTAGTATGATTGATTTACCTTCTTTAGTTAGGTTTCTTATTATTTGAATGAATTCTTTAATCTCTTGAGGTGTTAATACGGCTGTTGGTTCGTCAAATATTAGTATTTCAGCACCTCTATATAAAGCCTTTAATATTTCTACCCTTTGTTGCATTCCAACTGATATGTCCTCTATTTTTGCATTAGGATCCACATGTAGTCCATATTTTTCAGATATGGCCGCAACATCTTCTATGGCCTTGTCCATATTTATTTTATTAGCAAAGCCAGTAGGTTCCATCCCTAATACGATATTTTCTGCTACTGTAAAGGGCTTTACTAGCATAAAGTGCTGATGAACCATTCCTATTCCATTTTCTATAGCTATATTCGGGTTTTTTATATCTACGTACTTTCCATTTATGTGGACTTCCCCACTGGTAGGAGTGTATAATCCATAAAGGATATTCATCAAAGTAGATTTTCCTGCACCATTTTCACCAAGTAGAGCATGTACTTCACCTTTATGAACTGTCAGGTCTATATGATCATTTGCTACGAAGTTACCAAATTTTTTCACAATTTGTTTCATCTCTACTACTACTTCGTCAAATTTTTTACTGCCACTCACTTTTATACCTCCTTCTTTATTCATATTTTTAACTTTATTCTCATAATTTAACATGGATTTATTAGGAACATTAAACCCAGAACTACAGTTCTGGGTTTAATTTTGTATGTTTTTTAACGTAAATTTTTATGCAGATTTGCTAATTACTTCATTGCCTCAAATTCTTCCTTAGAAGCAGGAACTTTAATTTCTCCAGCAATGATTTGCTCTTTTAATTTAGCAACTTCATCTAATATTTCCTTTGGAACTAACTTATCAGATGATGGAGCAATATCAACTCCGCCTTCAGCTAATCCGTAAGTGATATTAGTACCACCTTTGAAGTTTCCTTCTTTTAAGTCTTTAGCAACATTGTAAATTGCATTGTCAACTCTCTTAACTGCAGAAGTGATTACGTTTTCAGGAGCGTCAGGATTTTGATCCTTATCAACACCGATTGCATACTTACCCTTTTCCTTAGCAACTTCGATCATACCGTTTCCAGTATCTCCAGCTGCATGGAATATAATGTCTGCATCTTTCGCATACATAGATTCAGCTATACTTCTACCAATTGCAGGCTTATCAAATGCTCCTGCATATTGAGATAATATTTCAGCCTCTGGATTAGCATGCTTAACTCCAGCCTTAAATCCATAATCAAATCTATGTATTACAGAGAAATCCATACCACCAATGAATCCAACTTTGTTAGTCTTAGTCATTTTTCCAGCTATATATCCAACTAGGAAAGATGCTTCTTGCTCTTTAAAAGTAATTCCTAATAGATTTTCAGATGGATTTTCATAGTAGTTGTCTATTATAGCGAACTTTTGCTCTGGGTAATCTTTAGCAGCTTCTTCAACTTGAGATCCCATTAAGAATCCAATACCCCATACTAAGTCATTTCCAGCATCCGTTAAAAGTTCTAAGTTAGAACTGTAATCAGCTTCTTGCTTAGACTCTTGATATCCAGGCTTAATTCCTAATTCATTTTCTGCTTTTTGTAAACCTTCCCAAGCAGATTGGTTAAATGATTTGTCATTTACTCCACCAACGTCAGTAACCATTGCTATCTTTAATGCTTCTTCCTTAGCTGGTTCTTCAGCCTTTGGTTCTTCTTCTTTAGCACCACAACCTGCTAATAATCCTACTAATAGTAATCCTACTAATAGTAAAGACATTATCTTTCTTGCCATAGTTTACTTCCTCCTCGCTTTCTCTTTCAGTTTTGGCATAGCATAAAAAAAATATTCATTTTTTTCTGAAATACCAAAAAAAATAAATTTAGTGTAATTTTGTACATTATTATTATAACACTTTATATTGAAAATAGTAAGTTTTTTTGCCCAATTATGCCAAAGTGTCACTATTTCTAATTTTCAAAAAATAGTTTTTAATAAAATTAGAAAAGACTTAGGTGCCATTAGTCACCTAAGTCTTTAATTTTATATTAGCATGGAGATCCACTACCTGCGATAAATCCAGCTTTAGCTAAAGCTTCAGTTGCTTCAACCATTTTACCTTCATTTACAAGTACAATTGGACCTGTACAACCCATTCCACTTTCAGCATAGATTCCTGCTTTCCAAAGGGCTTGTACTGCATCTTCTAAGTCCATAATATCTATACCAGATATTGATCCTGTTACAACTTCTTTCTCTGGCATTTTAACTTCTTCATCAGATGATTCTTTCTTAGTTTCCTTAGTGAAACTAGCTAAGATTTCATCTAATTTAGCATCACGAGCAGCCTTTACTTCTCTCTTAGATACTTCTATCACGTTACCCATCGCTAACTTTGCAGCATACTTGATTGCATTAGCAACTACTGGAGATCCTGAAGCTCTTGATAAAATAAGGATAGCTCTTTCATAGTCAATACCTATTCCAGGTCCATATCCATATCCCATTGCTTCATAGCTTCCACCTGTAGTATAAGAAGAGAATACTTTCATCATGATATTACCTGTTAAAGTATCTGTTACCATAACATCAGCAGTACCTGCAAGTAAGTCATTACCTCTCATTACAGCTCCGCCATCACTTCTCATTGATTCAGCAAAGTTAACTTTGTAACCATTTGAATCCAATTCTCTTAAAGCTCTTTCAACTTGTCTTGCACCATCTAAGTTAAGTATACCTACAGTAGGGTTTGGATTTCCCATTGCCTTTGCAGTTATAATTCCATATAGTGCATTTTTAACCATTGCTTCTGTTCTATGAGCTGAAGCAGTTCCTGTAGTTGTAGCTAAAAACATTTCTTTTCCTCTAGCTGGAGTTATAACTCTACCTACAGTAGACACTCCTATAGGGAAATTGTAATGCATAGTTACACAAGAATCAATGTACTTAGAATCAAGTAACTCTTCCATTTTTTTATGCATTTCATCTTCTGAATTTACTTCTACAATTTCAAGTTCTGTATCAACCTTTGGTCCTATTAAAACTATTTCAAAGTCTGAAGCATCCTTAGCTGCAAGTTCTGCACCCTTAACTAAGTTATCTACTCCATGCTCACTTCCAAGGGTAGTTAAACCTACCTTAACTTTTTTACCAAAGTGACCACTTTGAATAGCTTCTGATATATCTAAAAAGGTCTTACCAATAAGTTTTTTGATTTCCATGTTCTCCATTGTCATCACTCCTATTCTCCTAAAAGATGTGATGCGAAATCTTTCATAGACTCAGCTATCATGCTTCTTATTGCATCTTCTGATACTCCTGGCTTATTATCTTCAACAACACCACTATTTCTTTCTATAACTATAGATACTCCATCGAATAAGTTAGTCATTCTTCCTAAGAATAAACTTCCCTTACCAACGACCATAGCTCTATTAACATTACCATTTGATAAATCATCCATAGCAAATCCTAAATATGGAACTCCTGATGGAATATGTCCTTGAGTTGGAGCCCAACCAGGCATACCATGACCTTTAACAAAGTTAAGTAACTCTTTTCTTTCTAATTCTTTTCTCTTAACACCTAAAGCTCCTATCATCTTGTAGTTAGCTTCCGGTACATCTCCAGCTCCAGCAGGCTTAGTGATGTCTGGGTTTTGCATTTCTACTGAGTACTTATCTACATCAGTAATCTTAAGTCCACCCTTATCAAGAGGAGCAGTAATAAGTGCAGTAATAACTGCCTGAGGTGAAGATCCAGTTCCAACTGTATGCTTACCAACTAAGTCAGTTCTAAGCACTGGGTTTACTCCATCATTTTTACTAATTAATACAGCAAATGCTCCTAATACGTCTTCTAGTATTGGCATTTCCTTCTTAACATGGTCTTTACCATTCATACCTAATTTTGCAGTAGCTCCACCAGCTACAATAGCAACGTTATCATATACTCCAGACTTAACTAAAGCAGCAGCTTCAATTAATGCATGTGTAGGTGCAGCACAGAATCCTCTAGTATCAGAACCTGTTGCATTTTCAGCTCCACACATTTCTGCGATAGCCTTAGCAAAGTTTCCTCCACCTCTTTGGTTCATATCTCCACAAGCTTCTTCTGAACACTCAATAACATAATCAATATCAGATACGTTAATGTTATTTTTATCTACTAAATGTTTGAATGCTAGTACTCCTGAAGCCTTAACTACTAAGTTTTCAAATATAATGTGAGAAGTTAAGTTAACATCCACATCATGAGCTCTTTTTACGCATCCAACTAATTTTCCATCATGGTATAGTGCTTCTGAATGTTGCTCATTTACAAGCTTTTCTATTTCTTCAAACTCTTCTCCTTCTTTAAGTTTTCCAACTTCATCTTTGAAAAGAGGGTGTGCTTCTATTTTAGCTTTAACTTGTGCAGTAAATTCTTTGCTTAACTTCACTAAGTCAAAGGCATCACTAAACTTCATTAAAGCAATAAATTCATCTTGAGGCATTATTTCCCCAAACTTACCATAACGGTCCTTAGATTTTGCATCTTTATCAAACCAAGGCATTGGCATTTCACCTAATTCTGCTGGAGTCATGTTTCCTATGTAAACTTGGTTTGGAGCATAGTTTAATACTTCTTCATATGGTCTTATATGCTCTGGTGCCTTTTTTAAATATTCTGAATCTGGATTAGTTATTTTTTCAGTAGTTTGAGTAGTTCCATTGTGCATTATCATATCTGGTGTATGCACTAGTGCATATCCAGCTCCCTTAATTACTGGAAAGCTCATAATTTCCACCTCCGGTTTTTTTATAAGCTGCCTCTCTTTGCAGCTCGCAGTTATAGACTTTTTTAAAATAAAAGGGTGATACTATACCACCCTTTTAGTCTCCATCTGCCAGCTGCAAAGCAGCTGACATATGTTAATCTTCAAATACAGTTTGACCTGTCACTTCGACAGTTAATGCATGTAAAGATTTTTCAACAATTTCTCTTCTTAGCTTCTTCTCATCAGCAGCTTCTAATGCTGGGTTTCCTAATGGATGAGGGATAGCTATAGCAGGAACTATTCTGTTAGCTCCAACCGTTAAGGAAATAGGTACTACTGTACAGATATGAACTACTGGAATACCAGTTCTTTCAATCTCTTTAACCATCGTTGCACCGCAACGAGTACAAGTACCTCACGTAGAAGTTAAAATAACAGCATCTACGCCATCTGCTACTAACTCTTGTGCAAATTCAGCAGCAAATTGTTTAGAGTTACCAACTGAAGTACCATTTCCAGTTGTAGTATAGAAGTATCTGTATAATTCACCGATAGCTCCTTCTTTTTCTAAGTCACGTAATACGTCTACTGGTAATACTCTATCAGAGTCTTCGTTACAGTATACAGGGTCAAATCCACCGTGAGCTGTCTCGTAAGTAGCTTCTGTTAAGTCCATTACTCCATCAATATCGTATTTTCCATACTTAGATGCACTTGAAGATTCGATTCTATCTGGGTTGTTTTTAGGAACGATACCACCAGATGTTACTAAAGCGATCTTTGCTTTAGATAAATCTTCAATTGCCTTTCCTGGATCTACATTATCAAAAGTAGGCATTGGGTATTCAGTTTCAAATTCCTCACCCTTTAACTTTTTAACAAGCATATTTACTGCTCTTGTAGCTCCTCTTTCTTCTCTAAAGATATTTCTTCTTACACCTCTTTTAATATATCCTTCAGCTTCAGGAGATCCAATTTCTTCTCCCTTACCTAATTTAAGTGCAAGTTTTGCTAAAGCAGGTGCTGCAGTTCTCATTGCGGCAGCAGAGTTTCCAGTTTCTAAGATGTATAAATCCTTCTTATACATATCAGCACCTGGGTTTTCTGGGTACATTGCCGTAACTACAGGAATGTTTAATTCCTCTTGTACAGCTTTAGCAATAGTACCACACGCAACACCATATCTACCTGCGTTAAATGCTGGTCCCGCTACAAATAGATCAGGTTTTGCATCCTTAACCATCTTTATAACTTCCGCCTTAGCCTCTTCTACATTTTCATTGAAATATGAGTCACCACAAATAATTGTAGTGACAACCTCAGCTTCTTCCTTCATTAAATTGTTGATAGCCATACCTGGCCCAACAAAACCTTCTCTAACTTCTGGTTTGTAATCAGCTTTTTCTTCTCCACCTATACCTGCGAAGAATTGA
Source organism: Anaeromicrobium sp. (assembly GCF_025210435.1). Classification (GTDB taxonomy): domain Bacteria; phylum Bacillota; class Clostridia; order Peptostreptococcales; family Thermotaleaceae; genus Anaeromicrobium. Next base: position 10,274 of record NZ_JAOART010000038.1, on the reverse strand, counting down.
TTTATATAATGAACAACTCTAAGCTTGCTCATATTTCCCCCCCCTCTCTAACTTTTATTGTCAACTTAATTGTAATTTAGAGATTTGCTCCCACGTAGATAAATCTTCATGAGATATTTATTTAAAATTTCACGTATAATTCACTTCTAATGAATCTTAATATTTTGAATCTCAACGAGATCCGTTCAATGGATTTTTTTATAATCAAAATTTAGAGTTAATAATTTTTTTTAAAAAATTATTTAAAAAATTAAATGCTTGTACTAAATATGGCTTTTTAGTACTTGCAGAATTGGTCTCTGATAGAAGACATTTCAGATGCAATTTCATCTACATCTAAAACCATTTCCATCATACCAACTTGGTCTTCGTATACGTCAGCATCAAATTGAGATTTAGCCTCTTCTTCAACTACGTGGTATACTTTTAATCCTAATGCAACTCCTGCAAGACAACCAGCAAATGTTGGGTCTCCAGCAGTTACAGTTTCAGCAGCAAGTCCTGCAGACTCAGCTTCTGCTGCTCCTAAAAGTACTAACATGTTTTCTGCGCCATATTGATCAGTCATTGACTTAACTCTATTTTGATTTTCTAAATCCATTGCTCCTGCAGCCGTTCAGACAAAACACTCTGTGGACGAGAATACAACCTCTGCATTTGTAGTCTTAACACATTCTTCCATAGCTGGTCCTGGTATTCCATCTCTGTCACCAATGATGATGACTTTTTTACCATCAAATAAACTCATTGTTATCATCCTCTCTACTAATTATTAATATTCTGTTGCAGATAATTTATTAAATCCTAATTCATTAGTAGCACCCGTAATAACTTGGATTTCAGCAGTAATGCTTCCATCTTCACTTAAACTTCCATCAAATCCACCAGCAATCTTATCCGTATAATCTAACATACCAATAATCTTTTTCATAGGTGGTAAAGTGATTACTTCATTGGCATTTCCACCTGTAACAACTGCGTCAGCCTTTGGATCAGCATCTGCTAATGATTGAGATGCACCATTTCTACCAGCATATTCGTCAGTAACGATTACAGTTTTAATACCTTCTGTTTCAATCTTTTTACAGTTCATTATTAAGTCAGTATCTGGATTACCAAAACCTTCTTGAGATACGATAACTCCATCTAAACCTAAGTACTTACATAACTTAGCAGTCCAGTTAGATGATCTTTCCTTATCTGCTAGGTATACATTTTCGTTAGTAGCAATGATTCCAACAAAATTGAACTCTTTACCATGCTTAGCATATAGATCTTTAATGATTGGGTTGTTCAAGTGATGATAAGTAGTATTCTTATCACAAGCAGATACACAGTTACCACTTAATATTGCTCCATCCATAATCTCTGTTGGATATAAAATAGTTGGAACAATTTTCTTAGCATCTACTCCATATACATATGTATCATGAAGAAGACCTTGAGTCTGAAGCATGTACACATAACCCACCTTTGGAAGATCTGGATATTCATTTACAGCTTCCATTATTGGCTTAGTTTCATAAACCTCAACCTCATTTGGTGTTACATCCTTACCAGTTTTTCCTATGAAAGTAGCTACTTTAAGTCCTGCCATTCTTGCAGCATGCTCATACTCATGTTGTTTTAAACCATCAGCTGGCTCAATTACTAAACATAAGTTGTTCAACTTTGAAAATGGTGTATACTCAGCACCTATGCCAGACATGTCGATAATCCCTTCCTGAAAACCAACAATCTTACCACAAGTAACAATAGCAGCCCCTTCTAGGACATGTGTGCGACCTGAACCTACAGTATCGACTTTGCTGATTACTCCTGGGAAAATTTCCCCATTACCTTCGACCTTTACCCTAGGTTCAATAACATCTTTAACCGGAGTTATTCTTGTTTCCTCACCTGGTTTTGCAATATCAACCTCTACTGATTTAATATGCTCGTCTTCTAAAACCAAGTTAACAATTTCGTCTTTGTTTACGAATAAGACTCCGCTTTCTACCTTAGTAGTTTCTCCGAATTGTATATCAGAGATTTTAATTTTACCTAATTCTAATCGCACAAAGCCCACCTCCCTTTTATTGTAACTTATATAAATGGGATTCCCCCTTATAATAAGTTATTAACCAATGTTATTAGTTAACATAGCCTCAATATTGGCTTTGTTTGCATCATCTTTAGTTACTTCTGCAATCTTTTCTCCACCTTTGTAAAGAGCGATTGTAGGAAGTCCTAAAACTCTTTGTCCTATCGCTAATCTTCTAGCTTTAGTAGTGTTTAATTTTGTGAATTTTACTTTACCATCAAATTGCTCAGCTAAAGCTTCTATGTCTGGCATTAAAGCCTTGCATGGCTCACAACCATCACTCCAATAATCTACTAAAACGAAACCATCTGCTTCTAAAACCTCTTCTTGAAAAGTATTCTTATCAACAGCTAACATTTTGTTACCTCCTTTTTTATTCACCAAAATTGTGTTCAATATATTTTTCTGCAGTTACAGCTGCAATTGCACCATCTGCTGCCGCAGTGATTACCTGTCTTAATGATTTTACTCTAATATCTCCTGCTGCAAATACACCATCAACGTCTGTGTTCATGTTGTCATCAGTAGGAATGTATCCATTTTCTAGTTTAATCTTTCCATCAAAGATTTCACTAATTGGTAAGAATCCAATGAATGGGAATATTCCAAATGTACCATCATCTTCATGTGCTTCATACTCAATTAATTCACCAGTCTTAGTATTTTTGAATACTACAGACTCAATAATTCCATCACCTTTGATTTCTTCTATAGTAGTATCCCACATAAATTCCATTTTATCATTTTTAAATGCTTTTTCTTGAATTGACTTAGCAGCTCTTAATTCATCTCTTCTATGTACAATAGTTACTTTTCTGGCAAACTTAGTTAAGTACATTGCTTCTTCTACTGCAGAGTCTCCTCCACCGATTACGAATACTTCTAAATCTGTAAAGAAGTCAGCATCACAAGTTGCACAGTAAGAAACTCCCTTACCAGTTAATTCTACTTCACCTGAGCATCCAATTTTTCTCGGTTGTGCTCCAGTTGCAATAATTACTGACTTTGCATGGTACTCTTCCTTTTCACCTTTTACTACTTTAATTTTTCCAGTGAAATCCACATCCACAATTGAATCAATTTTCTTTTCTGCTCCAAATTCTTCCGCTTGTTCTACCATTCTTGCGATTAAGCTAGGTCCTGTTGCATCTGCAATTGATCCTGGGTAGTTAGCTACTTCATTTGTCGTAACTATCTGTCCTCCAACTTTTCCCTTTTCAAGAATTAGTGTTTTTAGCTTTGCTCTTGATGCATAAAGTCCAGCAGCTAATCCTGCAGGTCCTGCTCCAATTATTACCACATCATATACCTTTTGCATTTTAGTCCTCCTTAAAATTTACTTTTTATAACTACATAGCACTCTTTATTATTGACAAATCAATGATTTGAAAATCTTCTAATATACTTTCTGTCCAATTAGGAGTCTTTCTATCATTTATTAATTTTTTAGCACTTAGCAATGAATTCTCTATAATCATTAAGGATTCCATATGTAGTTTAGCCACTTCTTTTGAAATCAATACAGACTTATAAGGAGTTTCATTTGGCTTAATACTAGATGATAGTGGATGGGTAAGTAACTTATGTCCCTCATGAATCTTATCTCTAGCCAATTCTAAGACTTTAATGAAATCCTTTTCCTTTATGTAGATAGTATCCACTACCATGGAAAATTCATCATTCACCTTTGGGTTATTCGTCACTAATATTCTTTTCATCTCATCCTCCAACTTTTTAAAAAGTCACAATCATATTTATTTTATGACACTTTCATGTAAAATAAAAACATGGCAAATAAGATGCCATGTTTCTCTGTCGTAAACCTGAGAGATTCTCCCCTTAAGGATTGCTCCGTCGGTGCTTTTATTTGAAAAGCTTTCCAGAGTTCTGTCAAAGCACGGTCCTTTTGCCTGAGAAATTCACAAACCAGTTGGCAATAACATAGTTTGCTTGTCCCTTCGGCGACTAATTTTAGTTCTCTCCCACACTCGTCAATCAGAATTCGATTTTTTAATACAATTTTCTCACTTTTCTTTTTACAACTTTATTATAGAACAAAGTTTAAAATTTATCAATATATTTTTATGCAAGTCTATAAGTTTTTTTTTACTTCATAAATACAATGGCGATTAGGCTCGGTCCTGTATAGGTGCCTATTGTAGGCCCTATGCGACTTTCAAGAATTTCCTTTGGTTTTAATTCTTTTTTAACTTCATCCTTCAATTTTTGGAAACTTTTTTCATTTTGCCCATGTAAAATGGTGATTGATTTCATATTTTTTTCTAATGACATGCTTTTAGATAAGTCAATCATTTTCTTAACTATTTTTTTGCTTCCCCTTACTTTCTCAATAACTTCCACTTCTCCATCCCTAATATGTAATATGGGCTTTACATTTAATAGATTTCCTATGAGAGCTTTAGCAGAACTTAATCTTCCTCCTTTCTTTAGATAGTCTAAAGTTTCTACAGAAAATAATACTTCCACCCTATCTATCATCTCATTGACCTTTTGGATTATTTCTTCTCTTCCTTTTCCTTCCTTTGCCATTTTGGCAGCTTCTACGGCAATAATACCACATCCATAGGAAAGGGATAGGGTGTCTATCACATGGACCTTTTCTGGATCCGTTTCCTCTTTTGCTATTAGGGCTGATTGATGGGTTCCACTTACCTTTGAAGATCCATTTATAATTATAATTTCATAACCTTCTTTTAAATATTTTTCAATTTTTTCAATATATTCACTGGGTATGACCTGAGCTGTTTTGGGAAGTTCTTCACTTTTTTCCAATTTTTCAAAAAATTCATCCGTAGTTATTGTAACTTGGTCCTCATATTCAACTTCTTTAAATCTCACTTTAAGAGGTAAGACACATATATCATATTTTTTAATTGATTCCTTAGGAATGTCTGACAAACTGTCTGTTATTATTTTTATATTCATGAAATATGCTCCTTTCATTTTATACTTACCTATAAATAAGTTTATTATTAAGACTTATCTTTTACAACATATTTATCATATTAAATTTTGAACACTATAAGAAAAAAGGTGTAGTTAAGGGTATCCACCCTTATTACACCTTTTTTTCTTATCTATCAGGAAAATCTAACACGGCAAAGGCAATCTTAGCTGTATGATCTCCCATTCTTTCTAAATTACTTATAATATCTAGGAATATTACTCCTGAAGACGTATTACATTCTTGTCTATTAAGTCTGCCTATATGGCTAGCTCTTAATGATTTTTCCATATGATCTATTTCGCCTTCTCGCTCTAATATTTTTCTTGCTATATTTAAATCACCTGTTTCTAGAGCTAAAATAGATTCCTTATAAGACTTGAGAACTCTCTCGTGCATCTCTCCTAGTTCCTTAATACCCTTTTCACTAAATATTAGTTTATTGTCTTTCTTATATATGGCTAACTCTGCAATATTATCAGCATGATCTCCAACTCTTTCAATGTCGTTTATAGTATTAAACATTCCATCTACAATTTCATGTTGTCTAGCTGATAGGGACGTATTTGATAATTTAACCAGGTACTCCCCTATAGATCTTTCCATATTGTTTATAATTTTTTCAAGTTTAAATGCCTCTTGAGCAATCTTTTCACTACCCTCAAAGAAGGCCTTTACAGATAACTCATAACTTTCTAATACTAGATTTGCCATGTTTAATATTTCTTTGTTAACCTGAACCATGGCTATTGATGGAGTTTCTAACATTCTATCATCTAGGTATTTTATGCCCTTTTGATCTGATTGTTCTATATCATCTATTGGTATTGCCTTATTTGCTAATTTAACTAATAATGGTGCAAAAGGTAATAGTATTAATGTATTAACTATATTAAATATAGTATGGGCATTTGCAAGCTGTCTCTCTGGAAGTGTAGTTAAGTCAGTAACAATTTTTATTGTGATACTCTTAAATGCTATCATAAATAGAACTGTTCCTGTTACATTAAACATTAAATGTATAATTGCGGCTCTTTTAGCAGTTTTATTAGCACCTATACTTGATAACATGGCTGTTACACAAGTTCCTATGTTTGTACCAAATAAAATTGGAAGTGCTGCTTCTATAGGTAATAAACCTTCACTGGCAAGGGCTATTAATATCCCTGTTGTGGCACTAGAACTTTGAACTACTGCTGTTACAAAAAATCCTGTAAATATGGCCATTAAAGAATCTACAAATGTGTGATTCCCAAAGGAAAGAAGCATATCTTTAAATCCACTATACTCTCTCAATGGTTTTACGGAATCCTTCATTAAATCCATTCCTATGAATAATATACCAAAACCAATTAATATTTCTGCCATGTTTTTAACCTTTTTATCATTTGCAAATAACCAAACACCTACACCTATTGCCACAACAATAGGAGCTAACTCACTTAACTTTAGTGAAGCTATTTGAGCCGTTATGGTTGTACCAATATTAGCTCCCATAATAACTCCAGTTGCTTGAGTTAAGTTCATTATTCCAGCATTTACAAAACCTACAACCATTACTGTTGTAGCACTTGAACTTTGGACTACTGCTGTTACTATGGCACCAACAAACACGCCCATAATTCTATTACTAGTGAGGATTTCTATAATTCTTTTCATTCTATCTCCGGCAGACTTTTGTAAACCATCTCCCATAATGCTCATTCCATAAAGAAATAAACCTAATCCTCCTAATACTCCAAAGAGAATTTTCATGTGTTAACCTCCTAACAATATTCTATCGTTTATCCAAATATATAATATAATATTTAACTTCTTCTTTTGTTAAGAGAATGTTAAATTTACTAACACAATGTCAAAATTATTAATTTATTGTAAAATTCCCTTGTAAATTGTAGTAGTTCCTGTTATTTTGTAAATATTTTACAACTAAATCAAATCTCTAAATCCAATTTGTCTTAAAACTTCGTACAAAACAATATTTACAGAATTAGATAGATTAAGGGATCTGGCCTTTTCATTCTTTACCATAGGTATTTTAATACAAGTATCCATATGTTTATTTAGTATGTCCATTGGTATTCCAGCTGTTTCTTTACCAAACATAATAAAACAATCTTCTTCATAATTCATATCCGTATAATAGGACTTTGCCTTTGTAGTTCCAAAATAAATCCTTTTACCCTTGTTTTTTTCAAAAAATTCTTCTACATTTTCATAAATATGTAAATCTAGTAAATACCAATAATCTAGACCTGCCCTCTTTAAATGCTTATCCTCTATGGAGAATCCTAAAGGTTTTATAAGATGTAGACTTGTTCCCGTTGCAGCACAAGTTCTAGCTATAGTTCCTGTATTTGGTGGTATTTCTGGTTGATATAACACTACATTAACAGGCATATTTTTTCACACCCTTCTTATTTTATTATGATTTTTCACCCTATTGATTATACCATATAGGGTAAATAAATCTATTTATTTTTCCCCCGTAGATTTCCTAAATGTTCTTTAAATCTATTTTCTATCTTATTATTTGAAGGTTCATAATATATATTATTCTTAAGTTTTTGTGGTAAATATTCTTGCTTAACATAATGATTAGGATAATCATGGGGATACTTATATTCTATTCCTCTCCCAAGTTTAGATGCACCTTTGTAATGGGCATCTTTTAAATGGACAGGTATATCACCTATATCCATAGTATCTATCTCATTTAGTGCCTTATTTATGGCATTCATTGCTGAATTAGATTTAGGTGAACTAGCAAGTAGTATAACTGCTTGAGCTAATGGAATCTTGGCCTCTGGAAATCCTAATTTCATTGCAGCTTCCACACAATTATTTACTATAGTTATTCCATTTGGATAAGCAAGACCTATATCCTCTGATGCTATTACTAATAGTCTTCTACATATGCTAAGTAGGTCTCCCGATTTTATTAGTCGTGCTAAATAATGTATAGCCCCATCTGGATCACTACCCCTTATGGACTTTTGAAAAGCACTTAGGGTATCATAGTGATTATCACCAAATTTATCATACTTAAAGCCACTAGTCTGAGTACATTCCTTGGCCAGATCCATATCTATTATAACTTCCTTATGGGGACCTGAATAAACTGCCAATTCCAAATTATTAAGACCCCTTCTTAAATCCCCATTAGCTACCCTAGCCATGTAAAGGAGTGCATCATTATCATAGGTTATTTCTTTTTTTGTATATTCTTTTAATATGTTAATACCTCTTTCAAGCCCAATTAATATATCTTCTTCTTCTAATCTTTTAAACTCAAATATACTAGAACGACTTAATATGGCCCCAAATATGGTAAAATAGGGATTTTCCGTAGTACTAGATATGAGGGTAATTTCGCCATTTTCTATGAATTTGAGTAATGATTGTTGTTGTTTTTTATTGAAATTTTGGATCTCATCTAAATAAAGTAATACTCCACCAGCCGTAAACATACTACCTAAATCCTTTATTATATCTTTTATATCACTTATGGATGCATTGGTGGCATTTAGCTTATATAACCTTTTATCTGTTTTATTTGCTATTATATTTGCCACTGTGGTTTTACCTGTTCCCGGTGGTCCATAAAATATCATATTTGGTATATGTCCATTTTCTGCAAGGCGCCTTAAGAGTTTACCTTCTCCTAATATATGCTTTTGTCCTACCACATCTTCTATGGTTTCAGGCCTTATCAAGTCGGCCAATGGTCTCATGTTATCACCTTTTTCCTGTTAATTTAATCTAAGAAAAACAATTTATTTTACCTATTGTGTATATAGATTTCGTAATAGTAAGCTTTCTTTATTCAGTAACTTGCCTACAAGGGCAAATATATTGAAAATTTTTGGAACCCTGGAACGTCACAACGTCCTATACTACTCCAACATGACTCATGAACCTATCTACGAAGATTTACACTTTCGCTTGTGACAAGGACTCGGGTGGAAAAAAATTTCAATATATTTTCCTGAAGTAGGCTCACATAAAGCAAGTTTATGAACACGAAATCTATATGCACTCAAATAATATTTTAACATACAAAGAGACTTACTAATTACTAATAATTAAAGATAAAGAATTGGGTATCCCCAATTCTTTATCTTTTAAATTACCTATTAAACTTTAAATATTTCTTTTCCTTTGTTAGGACTCCCCTTGAATAGGAAGTTGTATAAGTTTTATGTTTATTGTAATAGGCCTTTAGGTTATAAGGTCCTCTGTTATATTCAGACAATATCTTATTGTAGTTCTCTCCATAATTCTTCTTAAGTATACTTAAATATATGGTTCCTAATCCAATATTATATTCTGGATTGTATATTTTACTTGGATCATATTTTATTCCTATTGTTTTTCCAAATTTATTGGCTAGCCACTTTTCCGTACTAGGAATCACCTGCATATATCCCCTATCCTCATCGGCTCCTACTTCATACTTATTAAAATTACTCTCCTGTTTTATTACAGCCAATATTAAGGATGGATTTATATTGAATTTTTCTGAATAAGCCACCACCACAGCAGCAGCCTCCATATCCAATTTAGTATTTTTTTCTATTTCCAATACTTTATCTATGTTGCTTGATAAATCCATTTTAACATATTCTTGAATTCTGCTTATTTTGTTAAGTACCCTTTGCTTTTTTTCTATCTCTTTTATAAGTTCCTCTAGATTCAATATTTTTTCGTCTAATAATTCTACTACCTCTTCATCATTTCCCTCTTCTGCATAGACAGTCCCCATAGACATTAGGCACAAGATTAGTAGGGTAATTATTAACTTATTATTTTTAACTATCATAATTATTCTCCTTTTTTATAAATGTATAAATAATTCCAAGTAAAAAATACAGTTTAAAAAACTGTATTTTATTTATACCCATATAACTATCATAATAATAGCTTTTTTAAATAACCTAAGATATTTTACCACAATAACCACATTTTATACCAGACTTTTTTTGTTTTTTGTAAGAAATAAGGGGAATTTTGTTGAAATTCCAAGAAAAAAACCTTTTCATCCCATTTTATTCATAGAATAGAGAAAATATAGATAAAAAAGTATAATCATGACCACCCGTCGAACGGGTGGTTTGCTTTAGCCCTAGAAGGGCATGTTGCTCGCCGTGTCTTAAGACACATTGAAAGGTCTGCCAACCGCTTTCCTTCTCAGGCTACCCCTAAAGGGGTTATTTTTTCTTGCCT
>NZ_JAOART010000037.1 GCF_025210435.1 Anaeromicrobium sp. | reverse complement strand
TGCGAAAAGAGATAGAAAATTGTTTGCACACTGGAAATTTGGGATATTACCAACAGCTGGATGATGGGAGCCGTATGAGCTGAGAGGTTCACGTACGGTTCTGAGAGGGACTAAGGGGGAGGTTCCCTTGGTCTACTTACTTTCTTATCTTTGCAAAAGATAAGAATACAGCAGGTAACTACAAGTCCTATGCTACAAAGATACTCGAGGAAGAACTGAAACTTACAGTTAACAAAGAAAAGACAAAACTCACAAGTATACACGAAGGAGTGGGATTTTTAGGATTTACTATTTATAAGAAATATTTATCAGTAAATCCTAAAAGAATCAAGAGATTTAAAAATAAAATAAGACGTAAGACTGTAAGGGGAACAGGGAGGAAGATGGAAGATATAATTAAAGAGATTAATCCTATATTAAGGGGATGGATGAACTACTATAAAGTAGCTAATATCAAATCTCTTATAAGCGATTTGATGGGATGGATAAGAAGAAGATTGCGTATGATTAAATTAAGACAATAGAAATCTTATAAACCTATGCACAAAGAAATGAAAAGGCTAGGAATAAAAGGTAATGGGAAGAAAATGGCAGTTGGAAAATGGAAGAACTCAAATGTTCACATTGTGCATATGCTACTTCCTAATAAGCTATTCAAAGAACTTGGTCTTATAGATTTAACAAAATATGAAGTTGGATTGTTGTCAAACTACTATTAGTTTGGAGAGAAATTTCAGGAGCCGGATACGGCAAACGTAAGTCCGGTTCTGTGAGAGCAAAGAAAACAGGATTAATTACCCTGTTTTCTAGCTACTCGATACAAAATAGTATCTTTGTATGTTATTATTATCCTACAGCATCAGCACATGTGGAGATGGTTGTTCAGATATATAAGAAATAGGTTGAAGAGATTTCAAGTAAATATAGATGCATGTTTTATATTCCCTCAGACAATTGTTTGAGGGATTCTTTATTTGGAGGGGTTTACTTTTACGTAAGCGTAAAAGATTTGACAGATATATATATTAAGATTCCCTTGTTACAATTATAGGAGAAAGTAAGGAGGTCCTAGTTATAGCAAAGGAATCAACTAAAATTAATTGGCAACATATCATAAATCTATATAACTCCCATGAAGGTACTATAGCTCAGTTTTATAAGGAGCATAATATCACAAGAAACCAGCTATATTACCATAGGTCAGAAGATACTAAAAAAGGTTCTATACCTTTTTATCCTATCAAGTTAAAATCTAAAAATTCTTTAGATATTTCTAATAAAAAATCTTCTACTAATACATATACTGTTAAAATATCTATTGGTAATGCCAATATTCATATTCCTACCTGGGAAAAGATTCTTTTAATAGATATCTTAGAGCAGTCGAGTTATTATTTATCAATCTATTTATTGCAACAGGTAGAAGATATACTATAGTTACAACTTTGTATAAGTCTACAGAAAAGGTAAACCCTATTAAAAAAGAACAGTTAGATGAAGTTATGTTATGCTATATGGTATAATAATGGAAAAAGTATTTGAATGTGCCTATATAAATATAATAATGAGAGGAGCATTGATATGAAAAAATCTGTAATGATTGGTACTAGCGACTTTCAAACCATTATTAATAATAATGGTTATTATATAGATAAATCTTTATTAATTAAAGAGGTGGTAACTAATAAAGCAAGTGTTTTATTAATACCAAGACCTAGACGTTTTGGAAAAACTTTAAATATGACAATGCTTAGATATTTTTTTGAAAATAGTATTTTAGATAAATCATATTTATTTAATTCTTTAAAAATAAATGAAGAAAAAGAGATAATGGAATTACAAGGTAAATACCCTGTAATATATTTAACATTCAAAGATATTAAGATTAAAAATATTAATAGTTTTGAAAGATTAATTATAAATTTAGTAAAAGAAATGTATAGAGAGCATGAATATTTAATTAAAAGTACAAACTTAAATAATTATGAAAAGGAAGATTTAAATAAATACTTATCGGGAAAATTTGATTTTATTGATTGTATGAGTGCAATTAAAATTTTAAGTAAGTTATTATTTAAACATAATGACGAAAAGGTAATCTTTCTTATAGATGAATATGATACTCCAATACATTCTGCATATAAAAATGAGTGTTATGAGGATGTTATAGATTTTATGAGGGGATTTTTAGGTAGTGCATTAAAAGATAACACTTATATGGAAAAGGCAGTTATTACTGGAATACTTAGAGTGGCTAAAGAGAGTATATTCTCGGGACTTAACAATCTTCAAGTTAGTACTGTCATAGACTATTTTTTTGAGGATTCCTTTGGTTTTACAGAAGAGGAAGTAAAGGAAATACTTAAGTATTATAATTTGGAGTATGACATTAATGAGGTTAGAGGGTGGTATAATGGATATATTTTTGGTAATAAGGTAATCTATAATCCTTGGTCTATTCTAAGTTTTGTAGAAAAATATAAACGTGGATTTGTCCCATATTGGGTAAATACAAGTAGTAATGATATTATAGAAGATTTGATATCAAAAGGTGATGCTAATCTTAAGATGAGTCTAGAAGATTTGATTCAGAGTAAAACAGTTACTAAACCTATAAGAGAAGATATATCTTTAAGAGAAATTAATGAAAATCCTAATAATATATGGTCTTTTTTACTTTTTAGTGGATATTTGAAAGTGGTAAATAGAGTACAAGATGAGTATGGATTAAGTTGTGAACTTAAGGTTCCCAATATTGAAGTGCTTTACTTATATAGGGAGATTATTATTAAGTGGGCAGATAAAAGTATAAATTCTCATAATTTTAGTTATATGATGAAATGTTTAGTAAATGGTGATATTAAGGAGTTTAATAAAATTTTTAAGGATTATGTTATAAAATCAATGAGTTTTTTTGATCCCAGTGGTAATGAGAGTGAGAAAGTATATCATGCTTTTGTGCTTGGCATGTTAATATTTTTGAGTGATAGTTATAAAGTCAAATCTAATAGAGAAAGTGGATATGGGCGATATGATATAATGATTATTCCAAGGGAAAGAAATAGTAAGGGAATAGTTATTGAGTTTAAAAAATTTGATGATGAAGATGGAAGTATTGAAGAAGCTGCTGATAATGCTTTAAAACAGATAAAAGATAAAAAATATAGAATTGAACTGTTAGATGAAGGAGTAACGGATATTATTGAATTAGGTATTGCATTTAAGGGAAAAGATGTTAAAATGAGTTATTAAAATGAAAATAAATTTAATAAATAATTTGAAAACAGCAATTTTCATATGCCTAAAGCTAAAAATTGCTGTTTTTTTATTAATATACTAAATTTAAACTTTTCTCCAAAACAAAGGGGTTAATTTGGTGACCTATTTTATTATTTTTTTAGACAAGGATACAATGGATTTTATAAATGGGAAAAATAATATTACAAAGAAAATGTTAAAAAGGGTATGGGCATGGGCGATTTGTCTAACCACATTGTGGGGGGAAAGTTTAACAGATATGGTGGCTAATGTGGTTATAAATGGATATATGGCTAGTGTACCCAGGATATTTAATAAAATATGTATAAAAGCAGTACGCCTACCATCTATATTTGTAACTATACTTGAAAAAAGAGTAGTAACACAAGTTCCTATATTCTGCCCAATAATAATGGGAACAGCCTGAACAATATTAATGAAACTTGTTGTACTTAAACTTTGTAGGAGGGCTATAGATGTGGAACTGCTTTGTATTATGGCTGTGGTTAAGGCTCCCATGAAAATTCCCTTCATTGGATTTTTAGCTACAGACTTTATTAAATCTGAAAAGGCCATTAGATTTTTTAAAGGAAGAAGGGAATAGGACATCAGGTGCATACCCATGAACAATAAACAGAGACCAATGAAAAATTTACATGTTTTTTCAAATAAGGGACCTAGTTTTAAGTAATATATTAAAACAGAAAAAAATAATACATGGGGAATATGGGCATATATATTAAAACTGACTAATTGAGATGTGAAGGTGGTCCCTATATTAGCTCCCATTATTATGGCAGTGGCTTCATAGAGACCTAATATATTTCCGTTTACAAAACTTACTACAAGAACGGACGTGGCACTACTGCTTTGGGTAAACATGGTAACTATAAGGCCTAATAGTATACCAAAGGATGGATGTTTTCTTATTATTTTTAAGGGTTTTTCTAGATTTTCCTTCCAGCTTAAGACTATGGATTTTGTCATTAAAATCATACCGAAGAAAAAAACAAAAATGGATATGATAAAATTGATTAAAATATGTATCATACTAATCCTTCTCCTTTTAATTACTTGAGAAACTTAATCTATAATATTTCTAGTAAAAAAATCATAAATATATGACAAAAGGAATAAATTTAATTATATGAGTAATATAGATGTTTTTCTAAAGGGGGGATCATATGAAGATATTTGTAATAGATAGGAAGAAAATTTTATTAATTACAATGGTAGTCCTAATAGTAGGAATGTCATACGCTAACATGAGTACTCTAGGTAATAAAATAGTAGGTGTAATGAATCGTAATAAGGTCTTACCTATATACTGTGTTGATAAAGAAGAAAAGAAGGTTGCCATAAGCTTTGATGCGGCTTGGGGAGATCAGTATACGGATGGCATATTAGAGGTGTTGGATAAGTATAATGTAAAAACCACCTTTTTTTTAGTGGGATTTTGGGTAGACAAATACCCAGATATGGTGAAAAAAATTTCTGACAAGGGCCATGAAGTACAAAATCACTCCACGACCCATCCACATATGTCAAAGCTTACTAGGGAGCAAATATCTAAAGAATTAAGTACTACAGGAAAAAAGATAGAAGAATTAACAGGGACTAGACCCACTTTATTTAGGCCTCCCTTTGGAGATTACAACAATATTCTTATAGAGACTGCTAAAGAAGAAGGGTATTATACTATACAATGGGATGTGGATTCGCTGGATTGGAAGGAACTAGGATCTAAACCTGTTGTAGATAGGGTCACTAGAAATGTTAAAAAAGGATCAATAGTTTTATTTCATAATAATGCAAAATACGTATTAGAATATTTACCTTTAGTTATAGAAAAACTACAAAAGGAAGGTTATGAAATAGTACCTATATCTGATTTGATTATGAAAGAAAATTATTATATTGACAATACGGGCATGCAAAGAAGTGAGTAATTTGACAGGATAAGGGTTTAGTGATATAATATGTATAAGATATGTATAGAAAAATATGTAAAATGCTATGAAGGAGAATAGTAAAAACATGATGTTGTGCAGAGAGTAAGCCAGTGGTGAGAGGTTTATGAACTAGTGTTTTGAACCTGTTCCAGAGCAGATGGTGATAAGCTATTACGTTTTAATCACGTTACGATTAACTAAGTGAGCTACAATTAGGTAAGTGTAGTTAATTAGGGTGGTACCGCGAGTATACTCTCGTCCCTTTTTTTAGGGATGGGAGTTTTTTTTATTTTATAAAATTAGGAAATCTTCTAAGTTTCCATTTCATGAAAATCTGCAGGAATGTTTTGATTGTAAAATCCTATATAATGTGTTCAATGAAAGGCACTTATATTTTCTTAATTTAAAATAATCTAATCTATTAATAACATTTCACAAAAACATTTCATTTTCTATTAAACTTATAAAAGCTAATTACTAATGCTGCATAAAAAGTGTTTATTATTTAACTAACTAACACTTCTTTTTTGACATTGAATCATTTAGCGATTTAATGTGATAAAGTGTGTAAAATAGAGCATAAGAACAAGGGTTGTGTATGATTTTAATTAATTTTTAATAAAAAATAACTATAGGAGGAAACTTATGAGTCAAAAGAAAGAGCAATGGGGCAGTAGATGGGGTTTTATAGCTGCATCTATGGGAATGGCAATTGGAACAGGGAATATATGGAGATTCCCGAGGGTTGTAGCTTCAAATGGTGGAGGACCGTTCTTAATAGCATGGACAATTGCACTATTTGTTTGGGCTATCCCACTTTTAATGGGAGAAATGGTAATGGGGAGAAAAACCGGTCTTGGAACTATTGGGGCGTTCAGAGATTTTGTTGGAAAAAAGTTTACATGGATGGGAACGTGGATTTGTGCAGTTTGTCTTTTAATTATGGCATATTATGCTGTAGTTATGGGATGGTGCTTTAAGTATTTTACCCTGGCTTTATCCGGGGCGTTTAAAGCTGGTATGACTACTACAGATACCCAGGCCATATGGGATACTTTTACCACAAGTCCATGGCAAACTATACCACTACACTTTGTATCTATTATGGTTGCAGGAATTATAATATACAAGGGTGTTAACGATGGGATAGAAAAAGCTTGTAAAGTTATGATACCTACATTGTTTGTATTATTAATTGGGGCAGCAATAAGATCATTAACATTACCAGGTGCATTAAAGGGCCTTGAATATTTATTTAATCCGGATTTTAGCCTTTTATCAAATCCAAAGATTTGGTTAGAAGCGTTTACTCAAGCAGCCTGGTCTACAGGTGCTGGATGGGGCTTTATTATAACTTATGCCGTATATACTAAGAAGAAGGAAGATGTGGCAGGAAACTGTATGATTATGGGATTTGGAAATAATGTGGGATCACTTTTGGCAGGGATTACCATATTGCCGGCCATATTTGCCTTATCTCCATCACAAGAATTTACTAGTGAAGTTTTAGCTTCTGGAAATACAGGTTTAACATTTATTTATTTAGCTCAATTATTCCCTACTATGCCAGCTGGGAATATTATAGCAGCAGGATTTTTCTTATGTATGACCATAGCAGCTTTATCATCTTTATTACCAATGATAGAAGTTGGTGTTAGAAATCTTATGGATGCAGGTTTTACTAGAAAGAAAGCTACTGTATTAATTGTGGCATTTGGAATGATAGTAGGAGTACCATCTGCCTATAGTGTAAGCTTTTTAGATAACCAAGATTGGGTATTAGGTATTGGTTTATTAGTAAGTGGATTGTTAATAGCATTTGCACTTATTAAGTATGGAGTAGAAAACATTAGAACAAAATATATTAATACTCCTTGGTCTGATTTTAAAATCGGAAAATGGTGGAGTGTTTGTGTAAAGCTATTCCCTGTAATGTTTACTATATTAACAGGATGGTGGATGCTTAAGGCCATTGGTTGGTCTCCTGATAGCTGGTGGAAACCCTTTGAAACCTTCAGTGTAGGAACAATTATATTCCAATTTGCATTATATGTAGCATTTGCAATGGCAACTAATAATTTATTCTCTAATAGTATCGGTGAAGGAATTCATATTAGAGCTACAAAGGGGGACGAATAATATGGCATTTAAATCTTTAATAATGATGATATGTGTATTAGGATTTTATCTAGGTGGTTTTTTATTTTTAGTTAATAGGGCATTTAATTCTGAAAATCAGTAAAGATAAAAGGCTTGAAAGTTTTGAAACTTTCAAGCCTTTTATCTTTATAAGGTGAATTATTTAATGAAACTAAGGGAAAAATAACCATATATCAATACCAAAAGGAGTATGAAATTATGACGAAACTTTCAAATCATGTTCAAATTATAGGTGTATTAGGAGATGAAAATAAAATATCATCAAAAATAATAAAACATGTTTTAAATAAAAAGGCATATACAATTGTAGAGGTAGAATATGAAGATCCTATGGTAGATTCTAAAGAGATAGATGTTGTTTTATTAAACTTAAATACTTGTAATTTAGAAAAGGATCTAAGCTTAGATCTTTTATTACATATAGATACTAGGAAAGAAGAAATTGATTTTCAAAGAAAAGCATTAAATCATGTTAAAAATAATGGAGTATTGATTATGAATGAAGATGATAATAACACTCCTTTTGTCCTAGGGCATAATGATGAAAGATTAGTAGTATCCTATGGTATGAGGAAAAGGGCCACTTTGACAGCTTCTAGTTTGCTGGTTTCTGACAAAATAAAGCTAAATTGCTTCTTACAAAGGACCATAAGTGCTAGGGGGGATATGGAAGTGGAGCCGGTAGAATTTCCAGTTTTGATAAATTATGAAGATGAAAAGGCCATATACAATGTATTAGGGGCCATAGGTGTATTGTTATTATATGGTATAGATCCTTGTGAATTATTAGAATATATAAAAGATTTATACATTTAATGAAGTATTACCTTCCATACTTTTGAATAAAGTGTGAAGTTATATTCAAATAAAAGCTCCTTTCAAATAAAAAAGTTAATTTTCTTATCATATTATACTGAAAAAATGAATAGATATAATTGTAGATAAGCCCTAAAAGTACACAAGAAATAGGAAGGAGCGTGGGGGGATGACTGACAAGGTTATTGATACGAATCTAGTAAGTGTAATAGGTGAAGTATGTTCTCCTTTGAGTTTTAGTCATGAAATGTATGGAGAAGGTTTTTATTCACTAGATGTTAAAGTTCCAAGACTTAGTGAATACAATGATGTATTGCCCATTACCATATCAGAAAGAATTTTAATGGGGGAAAATATTAAATGTGGTACAAAACTGAAGGTAGAGGGACAATTGCGTTCATATAATAAGTATGTGAATGGTAAAAACAAATTAGTTATTACAGTTTTTGCTCGTGATATGGAAGTCTTTGAAGAAGAAGAAATAAAAAATCCTAATCAAGTATTTTTAGATGGATATATATGCAAAGAACCCGTTTATAGATCTACTCCCTTTGGTCGAGAAATAACTGATATGTTAATAGCAGTAAATAGGCCCTATAATAAATCAGATTATATTCCCTGTATAGCATGGGGTAGAAATGCCAGATTTTCAGAAAAATTAAAAGTTGGAGATCATATAAAAATATGGGGAAGGGCTCAAAGTAGAGAATATCAGAAGAAATTAAATGAAGAAAATGTAATAACTAAGGTGGCCTATGAAGTTTCCATATCTAAGATGGAAATAGGAGACAATAATAATAAATTAAAGGAATAATATTTCAAGGGGAAGTGACAAGTTGAGTTACTTCTCTATTTTATTGTGATTTAATAACTTAATCATTGATTAAAATATTTAAAATAGATTATAATAGGTAAAATAGGAAGGATGATGAGATGGATTATAAAGTTATGGCAATTATGATTTTTTTTATAATATTAGTTAGTTTTCAGTATACTCTTAATAAAATAGTAGTACTTTTAAAGGAAATAAAGGAAATATTGTATAAAATAAATATTAGACAATAAAAATAATAAGGCCATGTTGTAAAAAGTCTTTGCAAATATTACATTTTAATTATATAATAAATTTGTATTATTTTGCTTAAGAAGGGGATCATATGATTACTACAGTTACCTTAAATCCTGCCCTTGATAGGGCGTATATAATAAATGACTTTAAACCGAATAAGAGATATCATGTGGATGATGTAAATATTACTGCTGGAGGAAAAGGGTTAAATGTTGCCCGTGTAGCATCTATTTTAGGTGAAAAGATGAATGCTACAGGGTTTTTAGGTGGATACACAGGGGAGTTTATTAAATCCGAACTATATAAGTTGGGAATAGATACTTCTTTTGTAGAAATTAGGGAACCATCTAGAATATTTACTGCAATTGTAGATCCTGTAAACAATACGGAAACCATATTAGGAGAATATGGCCCCATAGTAAGTAAAAGTGAACTAAATGAATTTGTAAAAGAGTTCGTGAAGGTACTAAAGTATAGTAGAATAATAATTGCTGCTGGTACGGTGCCAAGGGGGTTGCCTAAAACCATATATGGAGATATGGTTAAGATTGCTAAAGACAATAATGTGAAGATGATAATAGATGCAAGTGGAGAATATTTAAGAGAAGCTATAAAGGCAAAGCCCTTTATGATAAAGCCAAACTTATCAGAATTAGAAGAATTAGTTGGCTATAAGTTAAATAGTGAAAAAGAAATAATATTCGAATGTAAACATATTTGTAGGCAGGGTGTGGAAGTGGTATCCATATCATTAGGAGAAGATGGAGCCATATTTGTTACTAAGGATGAAGCTTATAGGGTAAAGGTTCAAGGGAAGGTTCAGGCCATAAACTCTATAGGATGTGGAGATGCTTTTGTAGCAGGGTTTGCAGTGACTCTTTTAAAGGACCATGACATAAAAAAGGCCTTTAAATATGCAGTAGCCACAGGAACAGCAAATGTGATAGAAGAGAAGATTGGATTTGTAGATATTAATAATGTGGAAAATTTTTATAATCAAGTTAAATTAGAGAGGGTAGAATAATAGTTCTACTCTATTTTATTATATTAAAAGAGGGGGGATATGGTGGAACTTAAAAAAATTGTATCTAGCGTACAAAGTATTGCCCAAGCTATTGCAAGTGTAATGAAAGTGGAAGTTACAATAGTTGATAAGAACCTGGAGCGAATAGCTGTAACAGGTGGCAAAAAAGCTTCTTTTAATAATCGAATAGATGTGGACTCTGTATTTGCCTATTCCTTAAGAACTGGGGAAAGTTTTGTGGTGGAAAATCCAAAGGAACATGAAGCTTGTAGGAGATGTAATGATAGGGAAAACTGCAAAGAGTATGCGGAAGTATGCTGTCCTATAAAAATAAAGGATGAACCCATAGGAGTTATTGGGTTAATAGCGTTAAACGAAGAACAAAGGAATGAAATAATAAAGAATAAAAAAGATCTATTGGATTTTTTAAATAAAATGGCAGATTTAATAGGGACTAAATTAATAGAATTGAAGAAGACAGAGAAAATAAAATTACTATTAAAGGAATTAGAAACGGTACTGAATTCGGTAGACAAAAGTATAGTCGGCGTTGATGAAGAAGGAAAAATAATTCAATTTAATCTTAAGGCTACCCAATTATTTAATAGGCATGGATATGAATTAAAGGGAATCAATATAATAGATTTAGTAGAGACTATAAATGTGAATGAAATTCTAAGGAAAAACCAAGAAATTAAAAATGTTCCCTTTGAATATAACCATAAGGACTGTTCCATAAGAGGATTTTATAGTGGAAAATTAATGGAAGTGGAAGGGAGTAAGATAGGTATAGTTTTTACTTTTTCTAATGTATGCGAAATATTAGAGGTGGTAAATTATATATCTAACACAAATATAATTACAACCTTTGATGACATTATAGGAAATAGCCTTGTTATGGAGAAGGTTAAAAAAGATGCTAAAAGGGCGTCCTTTTCTAACTCAACAGTATTAATCCATGGAGAGAGTGGAACGGGAAAGGAATTATTTGCAAGGGCCATTCATTTTAATAGTAATAGGGCTAAGGGTCCTTTTATTCCCATAAACTGTGCAGCCATACCAGAGGCTTTACTTGAAAGTGAATTGTTTGGATATGAGGAAGGTTCCTTTACAGGTGGTAAAAAGGGTGGTCGAGCAGGTAAATTTGAATTGGCCAACAAGGGGACCATATTTTTAGATGAAATAGGAGATATGCCTATACACCTTCAAACTAAACTATTAAGGGTATTGCAAGAATACACTATAGAAAAGATAGGAGCTAATAATAACATATCTGTAGATGTTAGGATAATTGCGGCCACAAATAGGGATCTAGAAAAGAAAGTTTTAGAAGGAGAATTCAGAGAAGACCTATTTTATAGATTGAATGTAATTCCCATTTATATACCTCCTTTGAGAGATAGAAAGGAAGATTTAGAAAATATCATATATGACCTTTTGAGAAGATGTAATAAAAAGTTAAATAAAAATATATTGGGTTTTAATAGGGATGCCATAGATATATTTAAAAAGTATAGTTGGCCTGGTAATGTGAGGGAGTTAGAAAATTCCATAGAATATGCAGTTAATATGTGTATTTTAAATTTCATAGGAATAGAAGATTTGCCCATGAGATTAAAAAGAAAGGAAAATCATAAAGGTACAAATGAAAGGATAATGCCCATAAAGGATTTAGAGAAAAGAGAAATTAAAAAGGCATTAAAGTATTATAAGGGGGATAAACAGGCTGTAGAAAAGGCTGCTAGAGCCTTAGGATTGGGAAGGGCTACCATGTATAGAAAAATTAAAAGTTATAATATTACAGTCTCATAATGAGAAAAAATCTCATAGTGAGATTGTTTTTTTGTCCTTTTTTCTCATTATGAGACTTTGGACTATAAACTATAGGTAAAATCTCCTTTATACCATTGGCATGACAATTGCGATATAAAAAGTCATAAAGCATAGATGGAGAGGGGAATTATAATGAATTTAAAAGATGGAATCATAAAATTACTAGAAGGAGAAGTTATTCCTGCTATGGGCTGTACGGAGCCCATAGCCGTAGCTTTAGCATGTGCAAAGGCAAAAGAATTATTAGAGGGAGAAATTGAAAGTGCTAAGGTATTACTTTCTCCTAATGTATATAAAAATGGATTATGCGTAGGCATTCCCAATACGGAAGAAGTTGGTTTGGAAATTGCAGCTGCCCTAGGAGTCGTAGGAGGAAAGAGTCAGAAAGTATTAAATGTATTAGCACATATTGAGTCCTATCATATAGAAGAAGCTAAAGAATTATTAGAAAGTGGAAAGGTTAAGATAGGAATTAAGGACACGAACGAAAAGGTATATATTGGAGTTGAATTGAAAAATTCTAAGGATAGAGTAGAAACTGTAATAAGTAATAAACATACACATTTTACTTTTATTAAGAAAAATGAAAATGTAATATTAGAAGAATCTAATAAAAGTGAAGTTAAAAGGGAGCCATATACTTTCATATACCATATGAAAATATATGACATAATTAAAGAAATAGAAAAAATGGACTTTGAAGATGTGAAATTCATGTTAGACGGTCTTAATATGAATAAAGCCGTAGCAGAAAAAGGTTTAGAAAGTGAATTAGGCATGAAAGTTGGAAGATCCCTTGCGGAAAATATTAAAAAGGGCATATTATCTGATGATTTATTAAATACAGCCATGATGTTCACAGCTGCAGCATCAGATGCTAGAATGTCAGGAATAAATATGTCTGTTATGAGTAGTAATGGAAGTGGAAATAATGGACTTACAGCCATATTACCTATTGTTGCTTATATGAAAAAGTATAATGTGGAAGAAGAAAAATTAGCCAAGGCAGTGGCCATAAGCCATGTGGTAAACAGTTATGTGAAACACTATATAGGTAGATTATCTGCCCTTTGTGGTTGTGCAGTGGCAGCGTCAACAGGGGCAGGTGTGGCCATTGGATGGTTAATGGGAGCAAATCACGTTCAAATAGATGGTATAGTAAAAAATATGATAGCTAATTTAAGTGGAATGATTTGTGATGGAGCTAAAGTAGGTTGTGCCCTTAAATTATCCACATCTGCATCAGCGGCTATTCAATCCGTATTATTGTCCTTAAATAATGCCATTGTACCAACTAGAAATGGAATAGTGGGAGAGACGGCAGAGGAAACTATCAAAAATTTAGGCGTTTTATCTGAAAAGGGAATGAAGATTACTGATACGGTAATATTAAATATTATGAACCATATGGGGAGGTGTCATTAGAAGTGTAAAAATCTTCATTTTATGTATGCCAATTGACAAAGATGATTTTTTCAATTACAATATTACCTAATCATTTAATGTTACAATTTATTACCATAAGATGGAGGGAATCGGACTAATGAACTTAGAAAATAAAGAAAGAAAAGTACTATTTTCTAGAGAAGACATTCAAAAGAGAGTTGACGAACTAGGACTAGAGATTGCAAAGGACTACGAGGGTAAGAAATTAGTAGCTGTTTCCTTACTAAAGGGAAGTTTCATTTTTACAGCAGATTTAGTAAGAGCTATTGATGCACCTGTTAGGGTAGAGTTTATGACTACTTCTAGTTATGGACATGGAGAAGAGAGTTCTGGAAAGGTAAAAATATTACAAGATTTAGATTTTGATTTAAGTGAATATGACATATTAGTAGTAGATGACATAGCAGATACAGGTCTTACTATGGAATATGTATTAAAGCATTTAAAAGCTAAAAACCCAAATAGTATTAAAAGTTGTGTATTATTAGACAAACCATCAAGAAGAAAAACTGATCTTGATGCTGATTATGTAGGATTTACTATTCCAGATACATTCATAGTCGGATATGGATTAAACTATGGAGATTATTTTAGAAATGTACCAAATGTATTTACATTTGTAGATAAAGAATAATAAGGTGTATGAAAGAAAGAAATAAATTAGTCAGTTCTCTGAGGGATTTGGATTATTTTCAAGGCATGGTGAGCGAGGATATTAAACATATGTAAGCGATTCCATAACGAAGAAAATAATTCAAATAACCAGTGAAATGACTAATTTATTTTTTGAATATACCTAAAAACCAGAGTGACATGATCACTCTGGTTTTTTGTTATCCTCTTAAATCATCTAAAATCTTAGTTTTTTCAGCAGTTTTTTCATCCTTGGCCTTAATTACTTTAGCAGGAGAACCAGCAACTACTGTGTTTTCTGGCACGTCTGTAGTAACTACTGAACCTGCTGCAACTACGGCTCTCTTTCCTATTCTAACTCCTTCTAGGATTACTGCATTAGCACCGATCATAGCTCCATCTTCCACTATAACAGGAGTGGCACTAGGTGGTTCTAAAACTCCAGCGATAACGGCTCCAGCTCCTACGTGAGCATTTTTGCCTATAGTGGCACGAGCACCTAATACGGCGTTCATGTCTATCATAGTGCCTTCTCCCACTTCAGAACCAATGTTTATAACGGCTCCCATCATGATAACTGCATTTTTACCAATACTAACTCTATCCCTTATGATGGCACCAGGTTCAATTCTAGCTTCTATATTTTTAATATCAAGCATTGGTATGGCTGAGTTTCTTCTGTCGTTTTCAATATGGAATTCTTTAATATTTCCCTTGTTTTCTTTAATGAAATTTTCAACTGCATGGTTTTCTCCAACTAAAATCCAAAAATCATTATTACCAAATAGTTTTAAATTCTCCGTGTTAACTCCAGCTAAATCTCCTTGAATGTATGCTTTAACAGGAGTAGATTTCTTTGCATTTTTTATAAATTTTGCTATTTCGTATGGATTAGTTAAATCTAAGTTCTTATCTTTCGTCATCTACTATTCAATCCTCTCTTAAGTAATTATTATTTAAGCAAATCATCCATGTTATACAATCCAGGTTCCTTATCTGCTATATATAGGGCAGCTTTTATGGAACCTTGGGCAAATACTCTTTTAGATGATGCTGAATGTTTAATTTCTATAACCTCATCTTCTCCAGCATAAATTGCCGTATGTTCACCTACTATGGTACCACCACGTATGGCATGGATGCCTATTTCTTTCTTTTCTCTCTTAGTATGGTTCCCGTGTCTTCCATATATGAATTCTTTTTCATTTTTATAACTATCCTTAATGGCATTAGCTATCATAAAAGCTGTTCCACTAGGTGAATCCACTTTTTTATTATGATGTTTTTCTATTATTTCCACATCAAAGTCATTTAAAACGGCAGTAGCCTTTTTTACTAAATCTATTAAAAGGTTTATTCCTAAGGACATATTACCGCTTTTAAAGATGGCTACTTCCTTAGAAGCTTCTACCATTTCCTTTTCTAATTCTTCACTAAGACCTGTAGTACATAATACTAAGGGGAGCTTAGATTTTTTGCAAAAGTCTAGTAATGGTGAAACTAAACTATAGTGGGAAAAGTCTATTACTACTTGGCCATCCACATTACAATCACTTGCTTTTTCAAATACGGGAAAATCATATTTGTGATCGATAAAAAACTTATCAATACCGGCTACTACTTGGGTATTTGGATTAGATTCTAGCATATTTACTAAGACCTGACCCATTTTTCCACAGGAACCGTGAACGATTACTTTAATCAAAATTATCCCTCCTATAACTTAAAACCGTAATTTTTCAGTTCTTTCTTTAAAACTCCTAGGTTCTCTTCTAACATATTAGTAAGAGGAAGTCTCAATTGGCCTACATTATGGCCAAGCAAGTTCATTGCAGTTTTTACTGGTATGGGATTTACTTCTATGAAAAGAGCATCAATTAAGCTCTTCATTTTAAGTTGTAATTCTAAAGATTTTTCAATATGTCCATCTAAGAAATATTGAACTAAATCATGGGTATCCTTTGGTAAGATATTAGCCACAACAGAAATAACTCCCTTACCTCCTAAAGACATTAGGGGAACTATCATGTCATCGTTACCAGAGTATAATGCAAAATCCTTTGGTACTACTCTAGCCATTTCTACTAATTGTGAAATATCTCCACTAGCTTCCTTGATGGCTACAATGTTTTTGTGTTTACTAAGTTTTTCTAGGGTAGATGGATTAATATTTACTCCTGTTCTACCAGGTACATTATATAAAATTATAGGAATATTTACAGAATCAGCAATCTTAGTAAAATGTTCTATTAATCCCTTTTGAGTACACTTGTTATAGTAAGGAGTAATTAAAAGGAGACCATCAGCACCAACACTCTGGGCATATTTACTCATTTCTATTGCGTGGTGAGTATTGTTGCTACCCGTGCCTGCGATTACAGGAATTCTTTTATTTATTTTTTCTACTGTAAATTTAATAACACTCCTTTGTTCTTCATCGCTCATGGTAGAAGCTTCACCTGTAGTACCACAAGTAATTATACTATCTGTTCCTTCATTTACATGCCAATTTAGTAATTCTTCTAATTTTTTATAATCTACGCCATTTTCCTTATAAGGAGTAACTATTGCCACACCTGAACCTGTAAATAACATATAATCACCTCGTCATAATATTATATATACTTATTTCCTAAGACTTCAGCAATTTGAACGGCATTTGTAGCAGCACCTTTTCTAATATTATCTGCCACAACCCAAAGGTTTAATCCGTTATCTAAACTAAAGTCACGTCTTATTCTTCCCACATAAACTTCATCATGGCCAGCAGCTTCTCGAGCTAGTGGGTAAATATTATTTTCAACATCATCCTTAAGAACTATACCTTCTGCATTTTTAAAGATTTCTTTAACATCTTCAACTTCAAAACTCTTGTTAAATTCCACGTTTATAGATTCGCTATGACAATTTTTTATAGGAACTCTTATTGCTGTAGCTGTTATTTTTAAGTCCTGATCATTTAATATTTTCTTAGTTTCATTAACCATTTTCATTTCTTCTTTTGTATATCCATTATCCATAAATACATCTATGTGAGGCAAACAGTTTCCGTATATAGGGTGATCGTAGGCTAATTTAATGTCGTTGCCCTTTTCTCCTTCTTCCAAATCTCTTATACCCTTAACACCAGAACCTGAAACAGCCTGATAAGTGGAATATACAATTCTTTTGATAGAGTATTTATCGTGAAGTGGTTTTAAGGCTACTAGGGCCTGAATAGTTGAGCAATTAGGATTTGCAATTATTCCCTTATGCCATGCAATATCTTCTGGATTAACTTCTGGAACTACTAGAGGTACTTCCTTATCCATCCTCCAAGCACTAGAGTTATCTACTACAACGACTCCCTTTTTAGCAGCTATAGGAGCAAATTTTTTACTTACACTTCCTCCTGCTGAAAATAGAGCTATATGAATGTCTTTGTCAAAGGATTTTTCTGTTAACTCTTCAACTATATATTCTTTACCTTTGCAAGTTAATTTTTCACCAGCAGATCTCTTAGATGCTAGTAAATACAAATTGTCAAATGGAAAATCTCTTTCTTCTAATACTTTTAGAAATGTTCTTCCTACCATGCCTGTAGCACCAACTACAGCTACGTTCAGTTTTTTCAATTTAATTCCTCCTCAATCACTAATCTTTTCATAGCTTTACCATATCTATGTGTATTTTGTGTTTAGAGATAAGCTCAAGCTCATCTGAGTTAGCCTCTTGGTCAGTTATAATTGTGTGGATAGATTCAAAACCACAGACTTTAGAAAAGGTAATTCTACCAATTTTTCTGTAATCGCAGATTATGATGTTTTGTCTACTACAATTTATAGCTGCCTTTAAAAAATCACTAGTATCAATTGTTGAAGTAGTTATACCTACCCGGTGATGAACACCAGCACAAGGTAAGAAGGCCTTGTCAAAATTAAAATTGTAAACTTCTTTCATAGCCCTTGAACCTAAAATGTTACCCTTTATATTTTTTACTCTTCCTCCTATTAATATAATATCTATGCTGGAGGAAGAAGAAAGTTCCTTGGCCACATCTAAAGAATTTGTAACTACAGTAATATATAAATTTTTTATATGGGGAATCATAAAAAGGCTTATCATACTACCCATAAGAAGAATAGTATCTCCGTCTACCACATATTCAGCTGCCTTTTTTGCAATAGCTTTTTTGTGAGAAACGGCCTCTTCATTGCCTTCTTCTAGGGTAGAAATCCATTTTGTCTTTTCTACTTTTTCGGCACCCCCATGGATTTTTTTTAATTTTCCCTTGTTTTCAAGATCTGTTAAATCTCTACGTATGGTGTATATGGATACGTTGAAAAATTCAGCAAGATTTTGAACGTTTACTACCCCTTCTTTTTCAACCATTTCAACAATTTGCTTTCTTCTTGCTTCTGTTATCAAAATAAATCCTCCTCTTTTAGGAAAGGTCATCCTAAGGGTTTTGCCTTTCGTCATAAAAGTTGGTTTAATAAAATATTGAATGATTTGCTAACAAATTGCTAACTTTGTGCTAATATTATTATATTAAAGTTATCAGATTTTGATAATAATTTCAATAAAAAAGTTTGAAAATTTATAAAAAACTTTTAAGTTTTTGAAAAAACATATAAAATAAAAGGTGAGTTTATGGATTTTGAAAAATCTATATAGATTTCTGGTGTATAAACTTGCTTTGTGTGAGCCTATTTCAGGAAACTATTGAAAATCTTTTCCACCCAAGTCCTTGTCACAAGCGA
This sequence comes from Anaeromicrobium sp., assembly GCF_025210435.1. Classification (GTDB taxonomy): domain Bacteria; phylum Bacillota; class Clostridia; order Peptostreptococcales; family Thermotaleaceae; genus Anaeromicrobium. The sequence goes on along the minus strand of NZ_JAOART010000037.1, from coordinate 530 downwards.
AAGTGTGAATCTTCGTAGATAGGTTCATGAGTCATGTTTAGATAGCATAGGATGTTGTGACGTTCCAGGGTTCCAAAGATTTTCAATAGTTTCCCTTATAGGCAAGTTACTGTATAAAGAAAGCTTAGTGTTAATAAATCTATATATACTACTTACTAATATAATACAGTATATGGTAAAATAGTGAGGGGTTAGCAATTGTTAAATAAAATCTATAAAAATATATAAAAATATATTGAATAATATTATATTATTTATTATTATTATATAGAGGTGATAATTAATGAAGTATTATTCCATAGGTGAGTTTGCTAAAGAAATAGGCAAAACTCCTCAAACATTAAGAGATTGGCATAAAAAAGGCTCATTCATTCCACAACATGTAACTGATGGTGGTACAAGATACTATTCGCAAGAGCAACTTAATCATTTTTTAGGTATTAAGGGAATTGAAACTAAAACTAAAAAAGTAATAGGATATTGTAGGGTTAGTTCTCATAAACAAAAAGACGACCTTCAAAGACAGATTG
>NZ_JAOART010000003.1 GCF_025210435.1 Anaeromicrobium sp. | reverse complement strand
TTTGGGCATTCTCCTTTGTTTTGTATTTGGTCGGCAAACCTAAATACTATTCTAACAAAGGAGTCTTTTATTTTCTGCTCACCGCTGGAAGCTTTTTTGAACCACCCGCACAGCAGGTGGTTTTCACTTATACAATAAAAAGGGGCAGTTATGTTTATAACTGCCCCTTTTTATTGTTATTTTTCCACAGCCCCTAGTTTTAATCCTGGTACTGCATTTAAATACATATCTGAAATTTTCCCTGCCTTGTAATTATAGTAAGCTGCACAACCAATCATGGCAGCATTATCTGTACACAACTGAAGGGATGGATATAATACTTTTATATTATGTTTTTTTCCCTCTTCTCTTAACAGCTGTCTAAGACCACTATTAGCTGCAACACCACCAGCTATTACTATAGTATCTAATTTCTTTTCCACAGCTCCATCTATGGCCTTCTTAACTAATACATCTAAGACTGCCATTTGGAAAGATGCGGCCACATGTTCTTTTACTATCTCAATACCCTTTTGCCTCTGACTGTTTAAATAATTGAGTACGGCAGATTTTAATCCACTTAAACTAAAATCATAGGACCCATTTTCCAAATAAACTCTAGGAAACTTTATGGCCTCAGGGTTGCCCTTCTTTGCTAGCTCATCAATTATGGGTCCACCAGGGTATCCTAATGCCATGGCCCTAGCCACCTTATCAAAGGCTTCTCCCACTGCATCGTCCCTAGTTCGTCCTAACATGTCATATACACCATAGTCCTTCACATGGGCTAAATGAGTATGTCCACCTGATACTATAAGACACATAAATGGAGGTTTTAATTCCTTGTGTTCAATATAATTTGCACATATATGCCCTTCTATATGATTTACTCCCACTAAAGGCATATCTAGTGCATAGGCCATGGCCTTAGCAGTAGATAAACCTACTAGCAAAGCTCCCACAAGGCCAGGGCCATAAGTTACTCCTATATGGTCTATATTATCCAAGGTCACATTTGCCTTTTCTAAGGCCTCATCTATTACCATATTTATATTTTCCACATGCTTTCTAGAAGCTACTTCTGGTACTACCCCACCAAATTTTTTGTGTTCCTCTATTTGAGTAGATATTATATTAGATAAAACTTCTCTTCCATCTTTCAAGACTGCCGCTGACGTTTCATCACAACTGCTTTCAATGGCAAGAGTTAAGTAGTATTCTCCATTCTTAGGATTATTTTTTTTCATAAACCCACTCCTCTTGTCTAATGTATTCTTTAATATTATATCCAACTACATATGTTTTAGCAAAAGATTTAATAAACCTCCCCCCCTAAAGTAACTTGCCTACGAAGGAAAATATATTAAATTTGGGGGAATCGTAGAACATCACTATATCCTAAGCATAGTCAAAATGACACATGAACCTCTTTTTAAAATTCACACGCTAACATGTGACAGGTGACTTCGATGGAAAAAAATTTAATATATTTTTCTGAAGTAGGCCCACATAAAGCCTATTTCCACTAATAACTTTATTCTTTATCCAATATAAAATTAATTAATTTTAGAATTATTAAATAATCTCTGTGCCATACTATAACTACAAATCTTTATTTTTATTAAAAAGGAGATATAAAATGCATAAAAAACCAAAACAAAGAAAAAATGACGAAGAATATGAAGAGGGCTTTTTTGAAAAGGCCTCAAGAGATAATATTTTATCTGATGCACTTTTAACTCAAGTAACAGAGACGGATGTGCTCAATATGATTTTAACGGAACAATCCTTTGTTCAGCCATATCTTCATTCTCAAGATCCTGTAAAAAATAACAAACATTTATAATAGAACTGTTCATTTGAACAGTTCTATATATTCTCTGCATTTTAATCAACTAGCCATTTTTCTCCTGTAACCTTTATACCAAAGGCTCCTAGTGGTGCAGTAACAATAATGGACAATACGGCGATTGCTAAAATCAGCTCTCCTGATTCTACACCTGCTGCTAAGGGGACTGCTCCTATGGCAGCTTGAACTGTTGCCTTTGGTACATATGCTATTACGCAAAATACCCTTTCCCTCCAATTAAAATTAGTTCCAGCAACGGAAATTAAAACCCCGATGGATCTGGCTAATAATCCAATTGTAATAATAAACAATCCTAACATACCAGAGTCAAGGGCCACATAGACATTTACTTGAGCCCCTATTAATACAAATAAAAGAATTTCTGCAAATACCCATATTTTATTAAATTTACTTGATAATCTATTTGCTACTTTAGGATATTTTTCTAAAAGGATAAATCCAATAGTCATTACACCAAGTAAACTTGCAATAGGTATTATATTTTTTAAACTATCTTCAAGGGTAGTCAATATAATTGCTATGGATATTAATATAAGAGCTTTTTTAGTATCTCTAATATGATATTTTCTGAAAACTTTAATCAATATTATTCCACATATTAAACCTAATAAAATGCCTAGTATTATGGACAAAGGAATTTCTAATATTTTAATAGGTATGCTTATATTCTTTCCTCCATATAAACCTAAAAATGTAGTAAATAATGTAATTGCAAAGACATCATCTATTGATGCTCCTGCTAAAATCAATGTGGGAATCCCCTTAGTAGCACCCTTTTTCCTTTGAATGAAATCAAGCATCTGTGGAACTATAACAGCTGGAGATACGGCTGCTATGATAAAAGCCAGTAATCCTGATTCTATTTTGGAAATTTTTAAGATATAACTTCCTAAAAAAAGAATCGTAATCCCTTCCATAAGTCCTGGTAAACAACTCATTTTAATTGCAGGAACTCCAATTTTATGTAAGGTTTCTTTTTTTATTCCCAATCCTGCCCTTAATAAAATTATTATTAAAGCAATTTTTCTCAAATCTGAAGAAATCCTCAACATACTATCACTAATAAGATTCATTCCATAGGGTCCAATCACAATACCTAATAATATCATTCCCAAAAGACCTGGTAGACCCAATTTGTTGAAAAGCTTATTCACTAATAAACCTAATATAATTATTACACCCAAACTAAAAACCATAATTTTCATCCTTTCCCCTTAATAAGATTATTTTTAGATTTAAAAATCATTTTAAAACAAAAAAACTCCTACTTAGATCTTTAAATCTCAGTAGGAGTCATTAATTGTATTTAAACAATAGTTAAAGGCGAACTCCATCACCTGTATTATTAAATTAAATAGGGCTTATTTAGTACCCCTTATAACTGGAACCATTATATCATAGTTTTACTAATCATGGTATATAAAACCATAATATTTTTACAAAGAAATTTACAAAATATATTAATTTTATCTTCTATAACCTAACTCCATATGCCTAAATAAGGAATGTGACTAGGATAGTTCCTAATCACATTCCCCATTATATTAATAGTAAATTTAACCTTCTTCTCTTGCCGTATCGTCATTCTTTTCCATTAGATTCAAATCACATTGGTGCCCTTGAGTGAAATGGGAACAAGTTTCGCAACTAGTCCACATATGAGCAGAGTTACTTAATCCCTCTCCATATAGGCTACTATATTTATTACAGGTTTCACCTATTGCAATTAATTGCTCTTTACTTCTGTTATTCATGTTCTTCCTCCTTCTTTAAATCATGAAATAGTCTATACTATTATAGTTTGTAAAAGTACCTATAAAATTATTCAAGACCCACTATAGATTTATGAACACTAGATTGACCTTATATATGAGCTTTCCTACAAAGGATAAGATAAATCCATCTATATAGATTTCGCAACACTAAGTTTTCTTTATATAGTAACTTGCCTACAAGGGAAAATATATTGAAAATTTTTGGAACCCTGGAACGTCACAACATCCTATGCTATTTGAACATGACTCATGAACCTATCTACGAAGATTCACACTTTCGCTTGTGACAAGGACTTGGGTGGAAAAAATTTTCAATATATTTTCCTGAAGTAGGCTCACATAAAGCAAATTTATAATCACGAAATCTATAATGCAAAAAAACTATTGAAAGAATCAATTCCTTCAATAGTTTTATTTCCACATTATCATGGCATCTTCCTTATTATCTTCATAGTATTTAGGTCTTATGCCCACACTTTTAAATCCGTATTTTTCGTATAATTTCTGGGCTGGTCTATTGGAAACTCGTACTTCTAGGGTATATGCATTTATGCCCTTCTTTTCTCCTTCACATAAGAGTCTATCTATTAATAAATCTCCATATCCCTTTTTTCTAAACTGGGGATGTACGGCCACATTAGTAATATGCCCCTCATGTCCAATGACCCACAGACCTGCATATCCAACTACCCTACCATTCTCCTCTATGACCACATATAGGGCTAAATCATTCTCCTTCATTTCCTTTCTAAAGGCATTTTCACTCCAAGGAAGGGCAAAAGAATTGTTCTCCACGTCTAATACCTGCTCTATGTCATCTATCGTCATAAGTCTAGTATTAATCATTTGAATCACATCTTCTCATCTTTTCTTCATATTGTCTTTCTGCTTCAGACTTCCTTAGATATGTGGGATTTAATCCATATAAATTGTCAAAATCATTAGAACTAGCTCTTTTTAAGGCAATCTCACCTATGGATGATGCCCTTGGCATATTTACACTATTTGGTGCAAAATAAGCCTTATCCTTTAGCTTTTCTTCTATAACCTGTCTATATTTTTCTACTCCATCACCTAAAAATACCACACTCTCAGGTCTATCCATTAAATATTCTAATACACTATCTAATTCTATGGCCTCATGTTTTCTTATTATTTCTAAATTATCCCTATCCCACTTATAAACAGCCGTATATACTTGATTTCTTCTGGCGTCTAGTATGGGACATACTAACATATGACACATGGGCATATTAAGGGCTAGTCCATCTAGAGTTGATATTCCTATTATATTTTTTCCCTTACTATGGGCTAATGCCTTAGCTGTGGCTATTCCAATTCTTATCCCCGTAAAGGACCCAGGTCCCAAGGCCACTGCAATTACATCTATGTCATCTATAGTAAGATCACAATTTTTTAAAACCCTATCTATAGCCGGCATTAGCTTTTCAGAGTGGGTTAATTTACTATTTACTATTTCTTCACCCATAAGCTTATGTTCATCCATTATGCTCACAGTAGACACTATGGAAGAGGTATCTATACTTAATATTTTCATATTTTCTCCAACTCCTCAACTATTTTTTCAAAATGATCACTAGTAGGTGCCATGTCCATAATTCTCTCATTATTGGGTCCATATTTTATATTAATCCAAAGATGATTCTCAGGTATTATTTCCTCAATTAAGTTAGCCCATTCTATTACACAAACTCCTTCTGAATAAAAATACTCTTCATATCCTATATCTTCCATCTCTTCTACAGATCCTACCCTATATACATCAAAATGATATAGCTTTTCACGACCTTCATACTCATGGACAATGGTAAAAGTTGGACTAGTTATGTATTCATCTATCTTAAGACCTTTAGCAATGGCCTTTGTCATAGTGGTCTTCCCTGCACCTAAATCCCCCGTCAAACACACTATATCTCCCTTTCGAATCAGAGTTCCAAGTTTATATCCTATATTAAAAGTTTTATCTTCACTACTACTTACTATAGTCTTCAAATGTTACACCTCATTTAATCTATTCTAGATTTATCATTCTAAATTTCATCTACAAAGTAACTTGCCTACAAAGGAAAATGTATTAAAATTTTTTGGAATCGTGGAACGTCACAACATCATATTCATAGTAAACATGAAGCATGAACCCATATTCAATATTCACACTTTAGCATGTGACAGGTGACTTGGATGGAAAAAAATTTTAATACATTTTCCTGAAGTAGGCTCACACAAAGCCAATTTCCACATGAGAAATCTATAATTATATTATTATCCAAAATCAATTATATAATTTCACATGGAATCATTCAAGAAAAACAAAAAAATATGACGGTTATTTTACAAATAACCGCCATTAGCTTACCTTATCTTTAAAATAGGTGATATTTTTTTATATATTACTAAAGTTACAGCTGATACTACCGTTCCTTTTATTAAATTAAATGGAACTACACCATATAATATTAAGGACTTTAAATCTACTATATATTTATTAGTTGCTTTACTCATATCTATTATGGCTTCTATAGGCATGAAATTTGAATAAAAGGGAATCAATACATAATAATTGGCTAATCCTCCCACAATGGCCATAGCTAAAGTTCCTAAAGCCATTCCCATTAATGCGCCCTTTCTACTTCTATTATTCTTATAAACCATACTAGCTGGTACTATTAAAGATATTCCTATTAAAAAGTTTGCAAGTTCTCCAATTCCTCCAGTAGATGACTTTGTAATTAAGTTAAGTAAATTTTTAATAAGTTCTATTAATATTCCTGCCATAGGCCCTAATGATAAGGCTCCTATTAAGGCTGGCAAATCACTTAAATCAATTTTTAAAAACTCTGGAAAGAAAAATAGTGGCAATTCTAATAACATTAATACATAAGAAAAAACTGACAATACAGCTATTCTAGCCATTACATGGGTCTTTCCTAAAGTACCTCCATTAATAGTACTCATCTTATTCATATATATTCCTCCTTAGATAGGTAATTCTATAGTCAGGCATATGCTAAAATAAAATGCCCGAAGCATAGTACACTTCGGACATAAAAAAGTCATAAATAAACCTTCCTCTACCATCCAGACTTTACTGTCGGTACTGGAATCACACCAGTTCAACCATAATAATATTATGGTTCGCGGACTTTTACCGCCGGTCGGGAATTTCACCCTGCCCCGAAGAATACCTAATTTTCAATATTATATTTTCTTAACATCATTATATATTAATTAATTTAATTATTCAACACATATCTAATTCTTCTGTTAAAGATAGATTAGTGTATTTACAAATTAAATATGTGGCTAAGAGAAATATTTCATGAGGTAGTGAAAATCTAATTTTATCCCAATCTGAATAAAATAAATGATTTATTTTCACTTCCATAAAAATTAACACCGAGCTCTCTATAATATATATGGATATGATAGGTATTATAACTGCCCATATGGCCTTTTTATAGGATATGCCTAAAATAAAATATATTAAGCATATGTATATACCTGTAACTACAAAAATATATGCGGGAAATGGTACATATCTTTTGATCATAATTAAACTCATAGATTGTACCATGACTAAAAATATGATTTTAGTCCATTTCTGTTTCCCCTCATTTACTAAATACAATCCACTTAAAAGTATTAATATATTCTCTGGAATCATGATAAAAAGTATAGTTTTTAATGAAATCATATCCATATAACCTTTTTCTCCCCCTTTTAGTTAAATAGCGCCCCTTATTTACACTATTTATAATATTCATTAGATCTTCCTTTTAAGACTTTAATTTTGAACTGTATATAATTCTCCTTTTTTCATATAATTCCTTCCTATCCGATTCTCATTTAATATAAATTTAAGATTTTCATCTACACTTATAAAGGAGCATCCCATGGGGGATACTCCTTTTATTTATTCCTCTGCAACTACAAGTTCTTGAATAACATTAAATTTCTATTTTAACTAAAACTTATATGAACTTACCTATTTACCATGACCTTATCTAGCCTTTGGTCTCTTCCCTTGATTTATTAAATCATTGATTGTCTCTAGTAATTCTGGAAGATCTGCCATAGATTTTATAGTAAAATCGGCTCCATTTTTCATAAAAACTTCTTCTGTCTCCTTAATCACTTCCTCTTTCTCAATATCTGAAAAACTATTAAATTCCTCATAACTTAATCCCATTTCAGAACTTCCAATAATAACACCTACTGACCACACACCAGCATTAACTCCTTCTTTAATATCTGATGATGTATCACCTACTTTAACTACCTTCCAAGGTGCAGTAAGTTTAAGTTTTTCCATATTTTTATATATCATATATGGATAGGGTCTTCCTAGTTTATTAGTTGCATCTGGTGTTACCCAAAGATCCGGCCTATAGCCTTTTTCCTTTGCCTCTTTTGTTACAATATTCATCATATTGTTTGTATAACCAGTTGTTGAACCTATCTTAAGCCCTTTTTCTTTTATTATTTTCACAGTATCTATTACTTCTGGAATTGGATCAGTATACTTAGATAGTGAATCCATTAAGGCTGGCTCAAATTTTGAATATAGTTCATTTACATCATTTTCATCAAAGGCTCTGCCTTTATTTTCTTCCCATAAAGCACTAATTCTTGGCATTTGTAACATGGCTCGTATATGATCAATCTTTAACATTCCCATTGGTTCTCTAGCTTCTTTCATAGTAACCTCTATGCCAGCATCTTTAAATATATCAATAAAAACATTTACAGGAGCAAAGCACCCAAAATCTACCGTAGTTCCTGCCCAATCAAATATTACACCTTCTATCATCATTATTTTCTAACCACCTTTACATATTCGTTAATTACATCACAAAGATTATTTATATCTTCTTCATAAATTTCTCCAATGTTTCCCATACGGAAAGTATCTACATCTGTCAATTTTCCTGGATAAATTACAAATCCTCTTTCTTTCATATAGTTATAAAAGCTTATAAAGTCAAAGTCTTGAGTTGGAAATAAAAATGTAGTTATTATAGGTGACTGATTTTCTTCTTGTATATATGGATTAAAACCTATTTCCTTAAGTCTACTACGAAGTAGTTTATTATTGGTTTTATATCTCATATATCTTTGAGTAACTCCTCCTTCTTCTATTAACTCATCTATTGCCTTAGAAAATCCTCCAACAACATGAGTAGGTGAAGTATATCTCCATTTCCCATCTTTGTCCATTACCTTCCATTGTTCAAATAAGTCTAAGCATAAACTTCTTGAATTTCCTTCACATTTAAGAAGTTTATTCTTTTTTCCAATGACAAAACTAAATCCTGGAACCCCTTGAATACACTTATTTGCACTACTAATCAGAAAGTCTATCCCTAATTCTTCTATGTTAATTTCAATACCCCCAAAACTACTCATAGCATCGATTATGAGAGTCTTTTCATGTTCCTTTGCTAATTTAGCAATCACTTCAATAGGATTTAATATTCCTGTTGTTGTTTCACAATGAACCATAACTATATGAGAAATTTCTTTATCTTCTTTAAGTATATTTATTATTTCTTCTTCCTTTGGCACTTCATCATAGGATAATCTATATGGAACATGATTAATACCTATATATTGTGACATTTCTATTATTCGCTCTCCATAAGCCCCATTACTAATAATTAAAAGTTTATCTTCATGGGACATGGCAGTAGTTATAACAGATTCCACAGCAAAACTCCCACTCCCTTGTATTAATACAGTGGTATAATTATCTAATGAAGCTTTTCCGATTTCAAGAAGCTGCTTTCTTATCTTTTGAGTTATAGACTTATAATCATCATCCCAGGTACAACGATCAATTAACATTTCTTCCTTTACTGTGTTTGTAGTAGTAAGTGGTCCTGGTGTCAAAAGCTTATAGTTATTCATAATCTAAACCTCCATTCATCTATTTTGAATTCTTGAAAAATTCTTGATGCTCTTTTAGAATATCTACTGTAAGTGCTTCTTCAAATTTCTTTGGATTTCCTGGTTTATTCTCATCACTTACCCTTTCTCCCTCATAAAGTGCAACAGGATAATATTTTATTAAATCTTCTCTAGCATTATGAACTATTACCTCTGCCATTTCTTGCGCAAGTTTTGTTATTTCTTCATCTTTATCAACTACTGCAATACCCTCTATCAGAGAAAAATTTCCTTCCGTTGGATCAATACACGCTATTGGTAATCCTGCAATATTATCGCCAACAGCTTGATGGCGTAACCCAAATCCTACTGCAACCTCTCCAGCTCTTACCTTTTTTATAGGTCCTGACCCTGAACTTTCAATGTGAGGTCCACAATTTTTGATTAACTGTCTAAGAATCTCTTGTCCCTCTTCTTCTCCATATTCACTGATGATGGCTTGAATAAGTAACCATCCAGTAGATGAATCCATTATGTTTGGTATAGATACAAAATCTTGAAATTCTGCCTTTGTTAAGTCTTTAATTGATGTTGGCACTGTAAGATTTTCTTCTTTCATAATATTTTCATTTGCAAACAATCCACCTGTAATAGCTAAAATAGGTGTATAGTAGGATGGATATTCCTCTAATGAATTGGTTTCAAACACTAACTCTGCAAACATATTATTTTGTTTTTGTGCACTTTCTATAAAATACGAACTCATAGTTACAATATTAGCATCAATCTTATCTCCCTCTGCAATAAGCTTTCCTCCAAGCTCTGATGTTCCGTAGGATTGTAAAATATACTTTCCCTCATAACCTGCTCCATTCAGAGCATATTCCATAGAAGCAATAGCCTCTTCATCCCCATTGGTATAAATAATAACTGATTCTTCCCCTTGACTACCTTGAATACCACAAGCAGAAAATGCCACTACTACAGCTAATAATAACGTACATGAAATCATAGCTTTTAATATCTTTTTCATCATCCAACTCTCCTTAATTTTATTTTTTATTTATATTTCTTTTGTATATAATCACAGGATACCTTAACAACAATATTTGTTAAAAATATTAGTAAGGATAATGTAAAAATATCACTAAACTTTGCATAATGCTGTAATTGTTTAATCTTACTGGTTACTAATGAGGTTCGTGCACTAACAAGAAATATAACTGCACTAATCGTAACCATAGATTGAATAAAGTAATAACTAAACATGTCTACCACAGTAGATGCAGAGTTTGGTAAAATCACTCTAAATACTGTTTTAACCCAGCTATCTCCCATAAGCTCCCCTGTAGTTTCAAAGGATGGATTCATTTTAGATAGAGAATTTTTTGCCATAAGGTAGGGGGTAGTAAAAAAATGGACAATATTACATGCTATGATTATTATAAATGTTCCTTTTAAGTTACTATTATTAAAACACAGTAGGTAGGCTATACCCAACACCATCCCTGGAACAGTATTTGTTATCATAGATATACCATCAATTGATAGCTTTACTTTTTTATTAATTTGTGTCCTCACATTAACAATTGCACATATATATGCTACTACAGTTCCTATTAAAGCCGAACACATTCCTATTATAACTGAGTTCTTATATACCCTTGAAAGATTATTAGCTGTAAGCACCCTAATGAAGTTTTCAAAAGTTGGACTCATATTATAAGGATAACTTTCAACAAATGGCACTATAAACATAATCATAAATATTAAAAGTATTCCTACTACCATCCCTAATGATATGGTTCCAAAACAAATATCTTCAATTCTATTTTTAGGTAATTGAATATCTGTAACTTTGTCAAAATGATAGTTAAACTTTTCTAAATAATTTAGTAATAACACACCAAAGACTGCTGGTATTAACATAAAAACTGCAATTACAGCCCCATTATTAAAATCAGGTATAGAACCTAGCATAACTTGATATAGTTGAGTAGAAACTACACTATAAGCTCCCCCAATAGATGCTGGTATTCCATAGTCTGTAAAACTTGCTATAAATGATATTGCAAAGGCTCCTCCTATGGTTCCCACTAAAGGATGTAATACTGTATTTTTAAAAGTAGTAAATCCCTTATCTCCCATTAGCTTTGAAACAATAACAAACTTTTTATCTATATATTTAAAGGAATTATTTATCAAAATAAATGCCATTGGTAATGTGTATATAACATACCCAATCAACAATCCTGTAAATCCATATATTTGAAATAGTTCTTTTCCTAAAAACCTCACTATAATTCCCTGTTTCCCTAGAGAGTATATAATGGCAAATCCATAAGTTATTGTAGGTAAAAGCATGGGCATTAGGATTCCAACTCTTATAATTGCCTTTATGTGTTTATTCAAATTTGTATAATTTATCGTATAAGCAAGTATAAAAGCTAAACAAGTTGTTATAACAGCCGTGGCTGTAGACACCTTAATACTATTTAATATTGCCTGGACTAACTCTTTATCAACTATGGCGACTATATAATTTGAAATTCCTATTCCATCCCCAGTTTGCAATGATTTTAAAAATAGAATAATGAGGGGCGTAATTAAAAAGCCTATAAACATGAAAGAAATAATAAAAAAACATAATTTAATCTCGCCCTTAACTCTACCCATAACACATACCAAAAAGATTATATATATTTTCTCTCTTAGCGTGTAATTGACTTATAATAAAATCTTCAACAAAATTATTTTTAGGTTCATTTATTATTTCTTGTGGCTTAGCAAACTGGGATACCTTTCCTTCATTAATAATTAGGACTTTATCTGATAGAGTTAATGCTTCCTCTGGATCATGGGTAACAATAATGGTAGTTAGTTCATACTCCCTTGCAATAGCTTTTATTTTTTCCTTAATAGATTCCTTTATGACCCCATCAAGGGCACTAAATGGCTCATCTAAAAGAAGGATTCTTGGTTTTGTAACCAATGTTCGAGCTAAAGCAACTCTTTGTTTTTGTCCTCCTGATAATTCACTTATTTTCTTTTTAAGATGTGGTTTTAAACCTAAGATGGCTATAAATCCTTCAAGTTCTTCTTTCGTAGCTAAGCTTGGATTATTTCTCAACCCGTATACTATATTTTCATAAGCATTCAAATTTGGAAACAAAGCATAATCTTGAAATACTATATTAAATCCTCTTTCCTTCATGGGAGCATTTGTTAGATCCACCCCATCATAAATCAACTTTCCATTGTCTATATTTGTTAATCCTAAAATCATATTTAATAATGTGGTTTTACCACTTCCACTTGGTCCTAATAAAGAAACTATTTCTCCTTTTTGAATATCTATTGTAATATTTTCTAATACTACTTTTTTATGAAACTGCTTTTTTATATTTTTTAACTGTAGCAAAGTTTTTACCTCCATTCAGTTTTTTTACTTCATAATAAGTTTAATCTATTTTAGTTAAAATAAGATTAAACAAATGTTAAAACCATGTAAAACATTCAAGTGAGGATGGTTATAATCTCTTCTATAAAAATATGTATATTTATTTTTTATAACATAAAAAAAGAACTCCTAGTTCTATTCTAACTAGAAGTTCTTCCTTATATTTATTCCTCTACAACTACAGGTTCTTGAATAACAACTTCCTCTTTTATCTCAATAGGTTCTTCATATACCCTTGGTTTCATCAAATCACTCATATACATAGTGTTTTCTATTGTTAAGTTAGGCATACTAATATCCATATCCTTATTAATATTATATATTTCACTATTGTAGTTAATTGTTAATTTGATTACTCCTTTTTTGTCAGGTCTTACCATAGCTTCTTCATTTTCATCATATTCTTTTAATTGTCTATTAGCCTTTTCTATCTTCTCTAAATCAATATTTAAATCTATAGTTCCATTTTCACTTACAATAAATCCTTCTTCATTTATCTTGTATTCTATAAGAATTCCCCTATTTCCTAATAATTGAACGTCATCATATACATCTAAAAATTTATTTATTTTTTCTTTTAACTCTGGAATATTATTTTTAAATTCTTCCATGTCCCTATTAATGTCTGCCTTTGTATCTTCACCTTCAAGTTTAGATACTTGGGATGCATCTATCATAATATTTGCATAATCCTTTATGAAACCTAGAACTTCTTCATTTTCTAAGAAATCATTAGCCATATATCTTACAAGCTTTTTTAGTTCCCTATCTTCTAACTTAAGCTCATATTTAGCTAATTCTCTTCCATCTATCTTTTCCTTACCCTTGTAATCTACCATTTTAAATCCTGGATTAAATTTAGTAACGTACTTTCTTGCAAAGTTTCTTAATTTCGATTGCATTTCCTTGCTAGCACTAGTTAACTTTCCCATATCCATAGTACTTTTAGCATTTGTGTCCATCATATTATTAAAGTCATATACTAAATATTCTTTCCCCTGTTGTTCAGGAGGAAGAAATCCACTAACTACAGTTGGTATTTTTATGACCTCTGATAATAGGGGCACCTTTTTACTTGTATCAGATTTTACCCATATGGTAGTATTAACACCTGTACCAGCCACGTTCATATCCAAATCCATCTGAGCGTTTACTATAGTTTTTTCATCATTTTGCTTAACCTTGTTATGTATGGAAAATTTAGAATCATTTATAGCCCTTTTAGTTTCCTCTATTTGGGCTCTATCTCTTTCATCTGCATCTTCCACGTCTAGGTTAAAAGTAATTGTTGTATCACTTTCCATAGAGTTTATTTTTTGTGATTTTTCTAAAGCACTATATAGTCTATTTTCATATTTACTACATCCTGTAAAAGAAAGAATCACAACTAGTATTAATGATAGTATTGATACTTTTCTCATATTCTTATCCATCTCCTTTTCATTACGCTTTCATATATTATACAATATTTTTTTATCCAAATATAGGTAATATTCTTATTTTTAAGAGTTTTTAAGAAAATAAGGAAATGATTCAAGTATATACTTGAATCATTTTACCCATTATAAGCCCTTCATGGTCAAACTAATTCTTCCCTTTTTCAAATCTATATCTATAATCTTTACCTTAACTCCATCTCCTACAGCTACCACATCCATAGGATTTTTTACAAATTTGTCACTTAATTGGGATATATGAACTAAACCATCCTGCTTTACTCCAATATCCACAAAGGCACCAAAATCCACCACATTTCTTACCGTACCTGTAAGCTCCATATCAACCTTTAGATCTTCCATCTTAAGAACGTCACTTCTAAATACAGGCTTTGGCATTTCTTCTCTTATATCACGGCCTGGCTTCTTTAATTCGCCTATTATATCTAATAGGGTAGGAACTCCTATTTCTAGTTCCCCTGCCATGGTCTTAGTGTCACCATATTTTTCTTTTATTCGCTCTTCCATATCTACCATTTTACCATTTTTTATTTCTTCATTTGTATAGGATAGATCACTAAGTAATTTTAATACTACCTTATAAGACTCGGGATGAACTGCCGTGTTATCTAGTGGGTTTTTCCCATCTGAAATCCTTAAGAAACCTGCACATTGCTGGAATGCCTTATCTCCAAGTCTCTTAACCTTCTTTATTTCTTTCCTATCTTTGAATTTTCCATTTTCCTCCCTATAGGCAACTATATTTTTAGCTATAGATTTGCTTATACCAGATACATATTCAAGGAGTGCTGGAGTTGCTATGTTTAAATCTACACCCACTGTGTTTACACAATCTTCTACTACTCCCGTTAAAGCATCTCCTAACTTACTTTGATTTAAATCATGTTGATATTGACCAACACCTATACTCTTTGGATCTATTTTTACTAATTCAGCTAGGGGGTCTTGAAGTCTTCGTCCTATGGATATGGCTCCACGTATGGATACATTAATATCTGGATATTCTTCTGCTGCAAGCTTAGATGCAGAATATACAGAAGCTCCTGCTTCACTTACTATGGTGTAATATACGGTTTTATCTATCTCCGATAAAAGTTCGGCTACTAGCATTTCCGTTTCACGGGATGCGGTACCATTACCTATAGGAATAATATCTATATCATGTTTATCTATTAATTCTTTTAATATTTCTTTAGATTTTTCCACTTCATTTTGAGGTGCATTAGGATAGATAGTTGTATACTCTAATAATTTACCCGTATCATCTAATACTGATATTTTACATCCTGTTCTATAACTTGGATCTATGGCCAATACTTTAACATTTTTTACTGGTGGAACCATCAAAAGGGGTTTAGTATTCTTAGCAAATACCTTTATGGCTTCATCCTCTGCCCTTTCTGTAAGCATATTTCTAATTTCCCTTTCTATGGATGGGGAAATGAGTCTTTTATATGCATCTGTTATTACTTCCTTTAATATATTTTTATGTTTTTTATTTTCATTATTTATAATACTTTTTTCTAATAATTCTATTATTTCTTCATCAGGACTGATTACTTTTACCTTTAGGGCCTTTTCCTTTTCTCCCCTATTTACGGCAAGTATCCTATGATTTGGAATAGTCTTTACTTTTTCCACATATTCTTTATACATGTCGTATACATTCTCTTCTTCCGTTTCTAATCCTGTTGATTGTATACTACCCTTTTCTACATTTAGGTTCCTTATTTTTTCCCTATAAGTTGCATTATCAGATATGATTTCTGCTATTATATCCATGGCACCCTTTATGGCATCCTCAATTGTATTTACTTCCTTCTCTTCATCTATATATTTTTTAGATTCATTTTCTAAATCATCTATGATTCCCTTTAGTATATCTAAGGCAAAGGGTTCTAATCCCTTTTCCTTTGCTATGGTAGCGCGAGTTCTTCTCTTTTGTTGATAGGGTCTATATAAATCTTCCACCTTTTGAAGTACTTTAGCCCTTAATATTTTATCCCTTAATTCTTCTGTGAGCTTTCCTTGTTCTTCTATGATTCTTATTACTTCTTCTTTTCTTTTTTCTAAATTCCTAAGATAGGTTAACCTATCGTTAAGCTCACGAAGTATTACATCACTAAGTCCCCCTGTTACTTCTTTCCTATATCTAGCTATAAATGGAACTGTACACCCTTCATCTATTAAATTTATAGTACTTTCTATTTGCTTAGTGCTTATATTAAATTCCCTTGATAAAACATCTATTATCATTAGTATCCCCCCTATTTTTGACCCTTTTTCCATTTTAGATATTCATTTATATAAAAATCTATATTTCCATCCATAACAGAACCTACATTTCCTATTTCAGCATTAGTTCTGTGGTCCTTAACTAGATTATATGGATTAAATACATATGACCTTATCTGGCTTCCCCAGGCAATCTGACTATAATCACCCTTTATATCTTCTATCTTCTCTTTGTTCTCAGCTTCCTTTAATTCAATAAGTTTTGACATTAGCATTTTCATGGCCACATCCTTATTCATATGCTGAGACCTTTCATTTTGGCATTGTACTACTACCCCTGTAGGAATATGGGTTATACGTACTGCTGAATCTGTTGTATTAACATGCTGTCCTCCAGCTCCTCCTGCCCTATAGGTGTCTATCTTCAAATCTATAGGATTAATATTCACATTCACATTATCATCTATTTCTGGCATTATGTCTATAGATGCAAAGGAAGTATGCCTCTTTCCAGAAGAATCAAAGGGTGAAATTCTAACTAGTCTATGTACACCCTTTTCCCCTTTTAAATATCCATATACATTCTCTCCCTTTATAAGAAGGGTAACACTTTTGATTCCAGCTTCTGTGTCCCTTATTATATCTAGGGTCTTTACTTTAAATGCCCTTTTATCACACCATCTTAAATACATTCTAAGTAACATTTCTGCCCAGTCTTGAGCATCTAATCCCCCTGCCCCTGCATGGATAGATAGTATGGCATTATTTTTATCATATTCTCCCGATAAAAGGGTTTCTATTCTAAGCTTTTCTATATTTTCATTTAAATCCTTTAATTCCGACTTTATATCCATTTCTAATGATTCATCATTTTCTTCCTGGGCCATTTCTAATAAAATCTCTATTTCTTCATGCTTTTCTTTTAAATTATTAAATGTATCTATTTTATCCTTTAATACCTTAATTTTTTGAAGTATTAATTGAGCCCTATTAGAATCATTCCAAAAATCCCCTTGTATAGTCTTTTTCTCTAATTCTTCTAACTCATTTTCTAATCTCTCCGTGTCAAAGAGACACCCCAAGATTTTTTATTTTTCCATCCATATTTCTTAGCTTTTGATTATATTCTTGAATGTTTAACATATTTCACCATCCTTTTTCTACACACGTATTTAACGCTAAACAAATCGTTTAGCGTTAAATATTTAATAAAATTATTTACTACCACAGCATCTCTTATATTTCTTACCACTTCCACATGGACAAAGTTCATTTCTACCTGTTCTTTGGCCCTTTCTTATGGTTCCTGTAGTGTTGGAATTTGAACTGTTAGTTCCACTGATTATGGCCACTTGCTTTCTTTGTGTATCAGTCTCTGTAGTTACATTAAATAGATACTTTAAAGTTTCCTCTTGAATAGATCCAATCATTTCTTCAAACATATCAAATCCTTCATTTTGGTAAGCACGAACTGGGTCCTCTTGACCATAAGCTCTAAGGCCTATACCTTGTCTTAGCTGATCCATAGCATCTATATGGTCCATCCATCTAGTATCTACTACCCTAAGCATTACCATTCGCTCAAGTTCTCTCATTCGCTCAGGGCCAACCTCATTTTCCTTCTCTTCATATAACTTTTTACCAATTTCTATTATTTCATTGTTGAGACTTTCTATAGTTAAATTCTCCACATTATTAAACTCTAAGCTGTCCTTTGATAAGAATATGGTCCTTAAGTTTTCTTTAAGGCCTTTTAAATTCCATTGTTCTGGATATTGTTCTCCAGCAGTATAGGAATTAACAGCACTCTCCACTAGGGCTTTTAACATGTTCATTATTTCATCTCTCAAGTCATGACCTTCTAATACACGTTTTCTTTCTTTATATATTACATCCCTTTGTTTATTCATTACATCATCATATTGTAGTACATGTTTACGAATACTAAAGTTTCTTCCTTCGACTCTCTTTTGAGCACCTTCTATGGATTTGCTAAGAATTCTAGCCTCTAATGGTTCGTCCTCTTCCATTCCTAACTTTTCTACTACACCTTGAATTCTGTCACTTCCAAATAATCTCATTAAATCATCTTCCAATGATATATAAAATTGCGAAGCCCCCGGGTCTCCTTGACGTCCAGAACGACCCCTTAGCTGATTGTCTATTCTTCGTGATTCGTGTCTTTCTGTACCTATTATATAAAGACCACCTGCATTAAATACCTTTTCATATTCCTTATCCGTATGCTCTTTATATTTATCGTGTAACTTATTGTAAGTTTCACGAGCCTCTATAATGGCCTTATCCTCAGTTGGAGCAAAACTAGTGCTCATGGATATTAGGTAATCTGAGTATCCCTTCTTCTCCATTTCATTTTTAGCCATAAACTCTGGATTTCCACCTAGTTTAATATCCGTTCCACGACCAGCCATATTAGTAGCTATAGTTACTGATCCAAAATGACCTGCTTGAGCCACTATTTCAGCTTCCCTCTCATGTTGTTTAGCATTTAATACTTCATGTTTTATTCCACGCTTTTTAAGTAGTTTACTTATTAGCTCAGAGTCTGATATGGATATGGTACCCACTAATACGGGCTGACCAATTTTATGTCTTTCCTCTATTGTATTTATTACAGCATTTAATTTAGCCATTTTAGACTTATATATAATATCCGATAAATCTTCACGGGCTATAGGTTTATTTGTAGGTACAACTACAACATCCATATTGTATATATGTTTAAATTCTTCTTCTTCCGTCTTAGCAGTACCTGTCATACCAGATAATTTATTATACATTCTAAAGTAGTTTTGTAATGTTACAGTGGCTAAGGTCTTAGATTCCCTTTGTACCTTCATACCTTCCTTTGCTTCTATGGCTTGGTGAAGACCTTCACTAAATCTTCTACCAAACATAAGTCTTCCTGTAAACTCATCTACAATTACTACTTCTCCATCCTTTATTACATAGTCCTTATCCTTCTCCATGGTAGAATGAGCCTTTAGGGCTTGATTAATATGATGGGATAATTGAATATGTTCAGGATCTGCTAAATTGTCTATTCTAAAATGCTCTTCAGCCTTCTTTACACCTGATTTTCCCTCTTCTTCATCATCTGTTAATACTACAGTACCTTCCTTTTCATCTACAGTGTAATCTAACTCCTTCTTTAATGTTCTAACAAACCTATCTGCATCTAAATACATCTTTGTAGATTTTTCTCCAGCACCTGATATGATAAGGGGAGTTCTAGCCTCATCCACAAGGATGGAGTCCACCTCATCTACTATGGCAAAGTTAAGTTCCCTTTGAACCATTTCACTTTTATAAGTGACCATGTTGTCCCTTAAATAATCAAAACCAAATTCATTATTTGTACCATAAGTTATATCTGCATTGTATGCATCACGCCTCTGTTCATTATCCATTCCATGGACTATACAATCTACGCTTAGACCTAAAAAACCATATACCTTGCT
Source organism: Anaeromicrobium sp. (assembly GCF_025210435.1). GTDB lineage: Bacteria > Bacillota > Clostridia > Peptostreptococcales > Thermotaleaceae > Anaeromicrobium. Next base: position 26,153 of record NZ_JAOART010000003.1, on the reverse strand, counting down.
CATCCACTGCATGTCACGCTTAGCTAAGTAATCATTTACTGTAACTACATGGACTCCTTTCCCTGTTAGGGCATTTAAATATACAGGTGCTGTAGCCACTAGGGTCTTACCTTCACCCGTTTTCATTTCAGCTATACGCCCTTGATGTATGGCTATACCTCCAAGTAATTGAACCCTATAATGACGCATACCTAAGGACCTTACAGCCCCTTCCCTTACTACGGCAAAGGCCTCTGGTAATATATCCTCTAGAGTTTCTCCCTTATTTAGTCTCTCTTTAAATTCACTTGTTTTATTTCTCAATTCTTCATCTGAAAGTTTTTGTATCTGAGGTTCTAATGCCTCTATCTTATCCACAGTTTTATATAATTTTTTAACTTCCCTATCATTAAATCGTCCTAATATCTTATCAAAAAAACCCATTTGTATCATCCTCTCAATTCTTGCTTTAAACTTAATTTTAACATATATAATTATTAATTAGAATACATATATAGATTTATCAACTTAAAAAAAGGGAAGAACTTTAGTTCTTCCTTTATTTATTCCCACTATATCTAAAATTTATCATTTTACTTCTACTTGAATAGGAATACTTACCATAATAATTATTCATCATTTGACTTTGTGTAAAGACCAAGACTCCAATTGATACTAATATATCACCTATACTCATTATGGATGGACATATATATGGTCTCTTAATAAAAATAAATCGTCCTAAATATTTACTAAATCCTTCTATTTTTTCAAAACTTATATAATTAATTAAATTGTTATTATTAATTTCACTAATACTTTGTCCATAGTTTGTATTTTTCACTAAATCCATGGCTATGGGCATGGCATTTTTGTGTAATATTAAAGCTAGCATATTAAGGAATATTCCTGCAAATATTATCCATAGGGATTTTTTATGAAAATTAAATATTAAAAATACAAGTATTAAACCTAAGGATACTATATATGCATAAGGAACAATATGACTACTCCAACTATAAGATCCTATAAACATGGACAAAAACTGAATTAATAGGGCAACTATTATTAATGGCCACATTTTCATCTTAATCCGTCCTATACTCCATAGCCTTCCGCCTCTTAACTTTCCTATTATTACACCTAATGTGATTCCCTCTAAAAACATGCGGTTCACCTCATCTTAATTATAAAAGTTTAATTTTTTTTATAATATCACAAATATGTCTTTTCTCCAAATTTTCATTAAATTTTGTTAGTTTGTGTATATGGAATATTTCTATGTGTAATTAGGTATATCCTTTAATATAAATAAATTTTAGGTTAAGAACTTTGGTAAAGTACACTAAGAAAGCCCTCTTATATTTAAATTTATAAGAAGGCTTTTATCCATATAATATTATATCTTATTTAAAAAGAAGGTTCTATTAAACCATAATTTCCATCTTTCCTTTTATATATTACATTTACATCATCTGTTTCAGCATTTGTAAATACATAGAAGCTATGTCCTAATAACTCCATTTGAAGTATTGCTTCTTCTTCACCCATAGGTTTCATTGCAAATTTTTTAGTCTTTACAATCTTTGCATCTAACTGACTGTCTTCATAAGCAGGGATATGTTCAAACCTTATATGATTATGTCCTCTATATTTTCTCTCTAGCTTAGTTTTATGTTTTCTTATCTGACTATTTAATTTGTCCACTGCCTTATCTATAGCAGAATACATATCTTCAGTGGCTTCTTCCACCCTAAGTATGGAACCATTAATAGGAATAGTTATCTCAATAATTTGTCTATTCTTTTGAACACCCATCGTTACTTGAGCTTCTGTATCCTCCTTGAAGTATTTGTCGAATTTCTCCAATTTCATTTCTACTGCTGCCTTTAAAGCTGGAGTCACTACCACATTCTTTCCATTGACTTTGATTCTCATATACTTCAGCCCCTTCCAAAATAATAGGTAAAAGATGTTTTTAAATCTTAACCCTTTATCCTTTATATAATTAATATTCATATAATATGAATTATATTTACACTTTTTATATATGGACAAGTTTTTCATATTACATTCATACCCTTTAAATAAAAATATAAACATGTAATTTGATTTTTTTCTAAAAGAAGGTGCAAAAATTTATTTATACTTATAGTATGGTAGAAAGTCCACCTTATAATACTTTATAATCATATCTTATTTAAGGCATATTCAACAATTATAATAATTTTTTATAAAATAAAAAACCCCCATATTAATATGGAAGTTTTAACTTGCATAATCATAGCTGACCTGGTCTTTGCCCCCACACTCGCCTGCTGGAAGGTTTGCTCCGGGTTTGCCTCACTATTACTTCTCTCAGATTTAACTGGCAGGTCTTACTTCTAAGCCGCACCATGATCAATAATTTACTTTTTAAAATTACCTTACGTGGGTCCTTTTGCCTGCGACTGGCTTGGACTTTCAACCACAGACCTACATCATGCACAATATATTATACACTCTTTTTAAAGAAATATCAATTATTATTATCTAAAAAGACACCACTTACGGAAGCATATTTTTTATTATAGGCAGATGCAATTTTTCTACTGCTTTGTTGAACTTTTACATTTTTCATTTTTTTCTTTAATTCGTTAAATTCATTTTCTACTAATAGTGTATTTTCGTCATCTATTTTCTTTATATCCTCTAAGTATTCCATGATTTTTTCTATTCTGGTTTTTACTTCTACAAATTGAGGATATTGGGTTAAGGATATTTCTTCCATGGATTTTACATTTAAAAGAGTTTTCACTTCATTAAATACTTTTAAAAACTCCATATCTAATTCATTTATTTTGTCTATTATTTTTTGTTTTTCCTTTATATTATTTGTTAATTTACCCATATCTGTTGTAAGGACTATATGGTTTTGATTCTTTGTCATTTGTAGCATCTTTTTTAAAAGTTCAAGCTTATTATCACATATATTTATTAATTCATTTATTTTATTCATAATAACCTACTTTTTATTAGCTATTTCCATAGCTTCCTTCCAAGTATCTCTTAGTTCTGTAACTAATTCTAGTACTTCGTCTAATATTTCCTTATCCTTTCTCATGTTAGCATCTGCCAATCTTTTAGACATATAAAAGTATAAACTCCTCAAGTTCTTAGATATATCATATTGCATATCTAATGTGGAATTTAATTCTATTATTATATCATCAGCTCTTATTATAGCATTATGGGCATTTTCTATGCTCTTATTATCTACATGTATCTTTGCCTGGCTTATGAACTTTATGATTCCATTAAAAAGCATTAAGGTTAACCCTTCCCTTGACGCTTGAATTATATTATTTTGTTTATATTGATTTAATCCTGCATATGGATTTCTCATTGCCATACTTATCTACTCCCTTTCTACAGGTGACTTATCTGAATTTATGCTAAAAACTTTAGACTTTTACTCACTACTACATTTGTCCCGCTAACCAGGAACTTTGAGATTGCATTTCGCTTATGGCTTTCTCCATAGCAGTAAATTGAGCCCAGTACCTACCTTCAACCTTAATAAGCCTTGCTTCTTCCCTTCCAATTCTTTTTTCAAATGAGGATATCTCTTCGTCTATTAAACTTACGGACCCCCTTCTTCCATCTGTTCCCTTAACAAAGTCTAGTAAAATAGTACTCTTAACATGTCTATATAGTTCCGTATTATCTCCTGTTCCAGATTTATCTATGATTTCTTTCATGCCATCTATCATATCATCATACATGCGATTTACAATACCTGACTTAGAACTATTATCCTTATCCGATGGGCTGAATAATAAGTTCATCACTCCCTCTCCATCATTCCTAATAGCATCCTTAAGTCTTTTTTCATCTATTACTAATTTTCCTTTATCCTTCCATTCCCCTGTAGTAATACCTATATCAAATAATTGATCATATGGAGATAGATTCCCACTATCCGTTTCTACAGGTTCATATAATCCACTTCTCACATTTTGCATTAAGCTTTCAATATATTTATCATTTCTTAAAAGTCCACTCTTTGCCTTTTCTTCCCAAAGCTTTATGTCATTTTCCTTCATGGCTTTCTTTTGGTCTTTTGTAAGAGGGTCATATTTTCTGTATCTTTTTTCTGCTATTTTTTCATTTAATTTTCCTATTAATTCATTATACTTATCCACAAAACCCTTTATTTTATCGTATACACCATCCACATCCGTGTCTACTTTTATGGTATATTCCGTACCAGTATTTGCTGGTTTTGAGTTTAGATTTATATCTATTCCATTTACAGAAAATGTGTTGGAAGAATATTTCAAATTTTTAGCTCCATCAAATTCAATAATTGCATCTTGTCCTTGTGCTTTCTTTCCATTATTCCAATCTAAAAGATCCTGTTCCATTTTAAATTTAGAACTTGCTCCAGTTAATAATCCTCCCGTATCGCCACCAGTTTTTACTTTTATCTGTGAATTCTCCCCAGTTTCCTTTGTAGCTAAAAATAATCTTCCATTAGCATCATCAAAGCTAGCTTGAATTCCCAATGGCTCTCCATCAGAACTTTGTGCGTTATTTATTTTATTAACAAATTCTTCAATAGTATCTGACCCCTTGTAATTTATATCAACTTCCTTTGTCGTTCCATCTACAATTATTTCAAAGGTAATCTTTCCGTCAGCAATCCCTAATTCACTTAAGGTATTTTCTGATTTTGCCGTCTTACCACCTATTTGCACCTCACCAGTACTACCAACATTAACACCTTCAGCAAGCTGTGTTATCTTCATAGTATGGGTTCCTGTCGGAGCACTTGTAGTTGCATTTGCAGTGAATATACTTTCGTCAGAAGATGTGGCCTTGTTTACCCAGTCTAATGTGTCTGACGTTCTATAATAACTAGTTGTGCCAAATAAATCTTTCCTAGTATCTAAAATAAACTGTGAAATAGATTTATTAATATCATTGTATTGTTCTTGCCTCCATACTGAAAGCTGTTTATCCTGTTGTATTTTATCTACCTTTCTTCTTTCAGCCTTCATAAGGTCTGCAACCATAGTGTCCGTATCCATACCAGAGGCTATACCACTTATTCTCATACTGCCCATTTAATCCCCCCCCTACGCCTTAGTGTCTAATATTAATCCCGTTCTCTCAAGTACAGCAGCTACCATATCTAATACCTTCTCTGATGGTATCTCCCTTATTACTTCGTGGGTATCATCATTTATAACTTTTACCATAATTTCATTAGTTTTATCATGGATTGCAAATTTTAAAGATGTGTTTCTAAAAGGTAAATCGCTATTCATCTTTTGAATTTCTTTCATTAGTTGCTTTTCACCATTAAATTCCTTATTTTTTTTCTTATTACCATTATCAATCTGTGCTTTTACCTGTTGAGTACTTCTCACAACCTCCACATTTTCTACCTTTTTATATTCCATACCATTGTTGTTCATAGCATCTACTCTCATTATTCACCCTATCCTTTCCCATTAAAATTATTTTGAGTATACACCTTGTCCATTCCATAACCATTATATCTATTTAGGTCATTACTTTCACACATACTTAATTCATTCCACGCCTCATACAAAGGTCTTATAATTTTAATACTTTCTCTGTATTTATCTATATCTTTAAAATTATACCCTTCATCTATTAATTTGTTTACATATAATAATAGACCTCTAATATTATTAGAAATTTTATTATCTCCCTCTGTGATTAAGAAAAATTCATTTAATATATTTTTACATTTTTTTATATGTATATATTCTATTTCTTCATTTTCAATTTTAACTATACAATTTTCCATATATCTTATTAATAATTCATACATTACAGCTACAAGTCCTGCTTCATTTGATGTACTTATTTTATTAATGTAATATTTGTTATCCATAAATCTAAATCACCTACTACAATAATTGAAGTACAGCCTGTGGCTTTTGATTAGCTTGTGATAACATGGCCATACCTGATTGTTGTAATATGTTTAATTTTGTGAACTCTGCCATTTCATAGGCCATATCTGCATCTTCTACTTTAGACAAAGCGGTAGTTATATTTAATTCACTATTATCTATATTACTAATTATTCTTTCAAGTCCATTTTGATATGCTCCTAATTGACTTCTAACACTAGATATTTTACTAATGGCTTTATCCAGTTCTGTGGCTATATTTCCAGAATTAACATCTAATCCATCTACGCCTAAGGACTTTGCATCCATATTTTCCAAATTTAATTCAAGTAATTGACCTTTATTAGCACCCACTTGTAACTCTAATTTTTTATCCTTTTCATTTAAAAGTTTATTTTTATTAAAATCCGTATCCTTTGCTACCCTATCTATTTCCTCAACTAGCTCATCAATCTGCTTTTGTATATTATCTTTATCCTCAGAATTTAAGGTCCCAGTAGCTCCCTGAACACCTAATTCTCTTATTCTTTGACACATGCTCTGCATTTCAGCTAAAGCACCATCTGCCGTTTGAACTAAGGATATGCCATCTAGTGCATTTTGTGATGCCATCCTAAGTCCCCTAATTTGGTCGTGCATTTTTGAAGCTATTGCCATCCCCGCAGCATCATCACTGGCTTTATTAATTCTTTTTCCAGATGATAATCTTTCTAGTACATTGCTATTTTCATTGTATGTTCTACTAAGTAGTCTATGGGCATTCATTGCAGATAAATTAGTTCTTATTCTCATAACGTCCCTCCTATTCACCATTTATATCGGAAAAAAAATACTAAGGCTTTATACCTTTAGTCTTTTTTTCATCTACTTTTTCAATATATTCTAATATTTTAGGTACTATCTTATATACTCTCTCAGGAATTACTACTTGTAAGTGATTTTTTTCTTCATGTTCATATATATTATAAGCCTTCTTTATATTCTTTTTCATAATTCCCCCCCTATACGACCATGTCTACAAAGGATGCACTAGAATATTTTATATGGTCCATATCCTTCTTATTTTCATCGTCTTTAATAATATTTAAAATATCTAAACTATATCCTACTGATTCTAAGTTTTCCTTTAGAAAGTTTTCAAAACCTTCAAATTCATCAATGGCATCTGGAGTTTTTGTAGCTATTTCTATATTCACATTATTATTTTTAATGTTTACATTTATGTTTAATTTTCCCAAGCTATTAGTTTCCACATACAAAGCCATATTTAAACCATCAGACATTACTTCCTTATTTTTCATATATATTTGAAAATTTTTCATATTACCATTTATCTCTATGGGAATATCTATGAATGTATCCCTACTATTTAGCTTTTTATACAGACGTATATTATTTACCATATCCTCCATTTGATCCTTATTATGTTGAGATAAATCACTATTGTTATGCATATTCTCCATTAGATTTAATAATTTCTCATATTCTTTTTCTATATCTTTTCCTGCTTTCACATTATCTGAAATATCCTTTGATAATCTTTTCATTTCTTTTATCTGTTCTTCTATAATAGGAGATGTTTCTAAGGAGGTTAATGCCTTTTCCATAGTTTCCATAAGACTTTCTTCTCCTTTTAATATACTCTGAACTCTGTCTATTTCATTTAATGTTAAGTTAATATTATTTTTAAATATTATTGGTAATATATCCTTGTCATATTTAGATATATTTTTTATAATATTCAATTTAGTATCATATGCCTTTTTCACCTTAAATCTATTTATTTCTTCCATAGGCATAGTAAGTACATTATAAGCCCTTTTAGTCATCTCTATTATCTTTTCTGGTGTTAATGTACTTTGGATTTTATCGTACTCCCTTTGTATATTATCTATTTTATTTAATTCTACTTCTTCTATTTTTTTATTTATTTTAATAAAATTCATTTCATCATATGTTTTTTCTATGTTACTTAATGTGAAAGTTAGTTTTCTTCCTACATGATAAGTAATGTGCTCCGGTTTTAAAGTTTTAATTTTGTCTAATATTTTACCTACATCTAATACTCTCTTTAATCCCTTTACTAAAAGAGATTTCTCCTCTTTAACATGTTCTGCTGAAAAAGGATTTTTATTTTTAAGAGGTTCTATTTCACTATTAATTTTATCTACTTTTTTCTCTAGTACCTCTATATGTTCATCTTCTATATTCCCATCTATCGCCCTAGATAATTTATTAACTATTTTATAATCTAATTTGTCATTAAGGTTATCTATGGTCTTCCTTACTTTTACTACTTTTGTATTTTCTTCACTTTGTATATTCATATTATTGTCTTTTATAGTTGTACTTTCATATATATTGGCAACCATATTAGAGCCACTTATTCCCCCTATATCACCATTAGTAATATTCATTTTATTTTTATACAAACTCTCTATACTAATAATTTCTTCTTCCCTATATAAACTAATTATAATCTCATCTTCTATATCCTTTATACAATCTAGTTTATAAAATAGATTGTATACTTTATCAACATTATCCTTATTTACTTCTATGCCCTCTTTATGAAGGGATTTTATAATATCTAGTATGTCCTTTCCCGCTTCTTTGCCATATATAGACTTAGCAATTTTTTGTGCTTCTTCTGTGCTAAGGTCCTCAACCTTATTCTCTACCTGTATGCTATCTTTATTAATAGCTTCTATTGCCTTTCCTATCTTATATAGAGAATCCTTAGATATATCTATATTCTTTTCTTCTAATTTAATAGCCATATGATAATCTAGATTTTCCTTTACTATATCTAAATAATCTTTAGAAGCTACCATGGCTCCCACATTTTCACTATTTACCTTCATGCCATTTTCTTCAAGTTCCTTTATGGCTTCTATGTTTTTATCATTAAGTTCCAATCCCATAGATTTTAATATGGTCTCATACCTATTTTTAGTTATATTATCTTCCTTTACTACTTCCATCTTTTTTATTTGATTTCTCTTTAAATTTACTTTATCTCCCACTTGTATATCCATATCTTCTTTTAGGGTTATATTCAGCTTATTAGTCTTTGTTTGAAGGACCAGTTCCTTCTTATCCTTTTCTAAAACAATTCCTTCCACATTTAAATTATTTTTAGGTAAACTGTCGTATGAATTTATTTTATTTAATATATTATTCTTTATATCTAACAATTTAATCTCCCACCTCATATACTTTCTATAATATATATCGGCATATTTACATTAAAGTTAAAGTTTTTTCCCTAATGAACATATATTCAAATTATAGAATAGGGACGGTTAATCCGCCCCTATTTTATAATTTCAAGTCTATTTTTCAGTTTGAATAAATCTTCTTCCGTTTTACTTTCTTTGTATTTTATGAACTCTATATCTTCAGATATTTTTCTCATTTCCATAGTATTTTAAGCAATGTTTTCTGCATTAATAAATACTTGTTCGTGGATTGAATCAATTTTTTTGTTCATATGCTTTTGTTCTTCTTTTAATTCATATACATCTTCTTTTAGTTTAGACATATCTTCTTTCAATTCACATACATCTTCTTTTACCATATTTATATCATCTTTAATAGTACCCATATGACTTTTCATATCTTTTATCTCTACAAGGATTTCTTTAAGTAGTTTTTCCAAGTTAATCTCTCCTCCGTATCTATATTATAATAATTATATCATAATATTTTTTATATATTATTAAAAAAAAATGTCATAATTGCCGATATGTATAGTATAATAGGTTCTATATATTAAGGAGTGTTTTAGTTGAATAATATAACTAATATGATAAATAAAATACCTAAACTACAAATGAATAAAATACAAAAAACTCCCCCCCTTGTGAAGTTAGATTCAGAAAAGACTATTAAATTCAAGGACCAATTTAATAAGTTAAAATCTGAAGATGTGAAAGAAAAGCTAGAAGACCTTTATTCTAAAATAACGGAAAAGGCAGATAGATTATCTGATAAATTGTATATTCAAGATATGATAGAATATAAAAAGTTGGTAAAGGAATTTATGGATGTGGCCGTTACTAATTCTTATATGTTTGAAAAGGATAATTTTTTAGATAGAAGGGGTCGTCACAGGGTCTTTACTAAGGTTAAGAAGGTTGACAAGGCCCTTAGTGAATTGACAAATGAGTTTTTAAGTGGTGAAGTGGATAGGATAAATGTGGTAAAAAGGTTAGATGACATTAAGGGTATGCTTATGGATATGTTTATGTAAATAGGGACGATTACTCGTCCCTCATTTTATCTAATTATAAGCGTACAGGATTATACGTATATAGTTATACAACTATTATTTTCACGATTTCTGCTTCGCAACTACAACAATATTTTTATTAATTGTTGTAGATAATCCACTACATTTCTTACAAAAGTCAACATACCCTTTTTCAGTATAGCCTAATCTAAACTCTATCAATTCTTTTTTCTTTTTCAGGTTAAACGTAGTAAGGTCATAATAATCATTGCAAGAATCTACATTCAAACCCGCTTTCATAGCATAGCTGGCATAATTACAGCTATATATCTTTTTATCACGTAATTCCTGAAAAGGATTTTTGCAAGCTTCATAGAAATCCATTAATTTTTGATCATTCCAATCATAATGATTTGTTGTTAAAGGGCAAAGATCAATCCAACTATCCACTTTGTTTATGAAGTACTCAATACAATGCGCTTTCATCTTATTCATTACCTTCTCAAATCTTTGTTTATTTTGAGGTAAAGCCTCTGTATAATCATCCAAAATAACATTCACATTATGCTTTTTTAATATTTTACATATTTCATCAGATAGTATAATAGTGCCATTTGTTGTTATCTCCAACCTATATATTTTTTTTCTATAATTATTATCAATATATTCGATTAAATGACCAAGTTGCGGATAAAGCAAAGGTTCTCCGCCGCTGATATGGAATAATCCAATATAATCTACACATTGAAAAAATATATCAACATCTGCTTTTAAAATATTCAAATCTATATCTGTTTGATTTTTGTTATACGGATTAAAGTTTAGACAAGCTTCACAATTCAAATTACATCTTGTAGTTGGTAAAAAAGATATGGAAGGAAAGTAAACCTTATCTCTTACATACCCCGAATAAATTGGCAAAAATCGTTGCACAGTAAAACAATCTACATCCTCTTCATATCCAAATGCTTGCATTTTTTCCATAATGGTTATAGTGTTTTGAATAGAAGCTGCAACTATGACAATATGCTCCTCTTTAGATGTTTGGAAAAATTCTTCAGGTGACAACACTTTCAAATCAAGATATCCTGCTTTTTGTTTAGCTCTATCTGCATCAATAAATTTAATTTCACAATCAAAATCATCAAAAGTTCTAAACATATGCAAAAATTCCATACCAAGCTTACCAGCACCATAAATATAGATTTTTTTTATTCCTTTTAAATAAACACCTTGCTTATCAAATTCATAACCTCTATTAGTCCACTTCATAGGATAACTCCTTTTTAAAATATTTTATTTATATCAATATCCTTTGTATAAAACTTAAATTCCCTTAAAAATGAAATTATGAATGCAAATTAAATCGTCGAAACATAGTTATATAGAATTATTTAAAGGAATTGTTTGAGCAATCTTTCCATCAAGCTGTTGTTTCGTTATTACATAAGGATATTCATCATTTTTCATTTTCAATACTACCTCCGTAGGAGTTCGCATTGCTACAATTACTAATGTATTATTTTTAATTTCATATAACTGTTTAGGTGAAATACAAGAAACCCCATTAATGCTGCTACCCCATTTTTCAGGATTGTTATCGGCAAATAAATCAATTTTAATTAACCTGCTATGAAGATCATAGTATAACCTTTCACCATAATGCCCTGCTCCAAAAACACAGATTTTTTCTGCATTTCCATTTGAAAAACTATCTATGCATTCCTTGAATTTTTCGAGACCTCCCCAAATATTTTGGGGCCCATCTATTCTCATTAATTTCTCCATAACAATTTTATATTCTTCCATTAAAGCATAATCTTTCATTAATCCTGCAATTTTATTATATAATATTGCAGGATGTATAAAAATTTCATCTATTTCTTTATCTGATAAAGAATTGATAAATTTCATATAAAGAGTACCTACTTCTTTAGTAAAACAAGAAATAGTATTCGTACCTGATTCTTTATGTATACGAATCTTTATCAACGATTCAGGAATAAAAATAGTTTTCTGCCCACGAAACATGCGATACCACATATCATAATCTTGCGTTGTAATTAGCTTTTCATCAAACAAGCCCACACGCTCAAAATGACTTTTATGAATCAAAAGTGTACAACCATGAATTATGTTCTGTAAAATTGGGAATACAGAATTAGTTAACTTACTTAGAGAAAAAATTTTGCTCAAATTAGTAGAATCAATTGTATTCGTTTCTACTTCTAATATATCATAATCGCTATAAACTAGAGCAGACATATCTCCATGCTCCTGCAAAGCTTGGATTTCACGATTAAGCTTATTTGGATAATACATATCATCGTGAGATAACCAAGAAAAATATTGGCCACGCATTTCTTGAATTGCAAGATTAAGGGCTGTTGCAACGCCACCATTTTCTTTATAAAAATACCTAATTTTAGTGCCGTATGATAATGCAATTTTCTCCGTAATACCTCCATCATTCGAACCATCATTAACTACAATCACTTCAAAATTTGAATAGGTTTGTGACAAGGCACTGTCTATAGCTTCTTTTAAATAATTTTGTCCATTATAAACTGGAATAACAATTGATACCATAGGTGTATTCATATGATTCCTCCATAAAATTTTTAAAAATATATACACTATTGATTTCTTAAAACACATTCTTTAACGGCTTTATAAATCTTTTCTCCACTTGTTCCATCTAAACATTCATAAAATTTAGATGCAATCTCTTTTCTTTTTTTAGCTAACGGATCATACCCTTTGGCTATTTTTTTCGCAAGTTCAAACCAAGGTTCATCTTTATCAAAAAAATAATAAAATGTATCTGATGGAATCAATGAACTTTCAGGCATTTTTTCACCTAAATAAATCACTTTTTTCTCTGTCAACAAATACGAATCCAATATAGAACTAAAATTTGTTAGTAAAACATCTGCTACCTTTAACGCAGGGAAGTAGCTTTCATTTTGATCTAATATAGTATTCTTAACATGAGGACTTTTGTTTTTTATTGCCTCATAATAACTCTCTAAAAGACCTGACAATTCTGGTGCATATCTTTTTACAGCAGCTTCGGTTAACGGATGCGGTCTCCAAATTAATGCTACATTATCAATATACCTAGGAATATCAAGTATTAAATCTAGCATAACAGCAGCAGCTCGAATATCATTAACAAAATATAAACATCCAGTATTAAGTAAAAATACTGTCTTCCCTTCAATAACGTCTTTCCACTCATCAGGAAATTCAGTATCTTCATTTAAAACTTTTAACATTCCATCAAATTTAGGTGAACCAAGTGTTAAAATCTTTTCTTTTGGAATCCCATCTCTTAATGCCTCTTTTTCTACAAATTCCCCGGCAAGCACCACTTTATCTACATTTTTGATAGTTGGAAGTTTATATGACATGCGTGAATCATCCTTCTCTGCCTTAACTGGTGATGAAATATGGTATGGTACATAAACCAACATATCTGTATATTTTTTTAAATTTGATGTGAAATACTGCTCAGATACTTGTGTAATCGTATTGTACTGATCATAAATATTATGTACGAATATAATATCTGGTTGTTCTGTTTCCAAATCATAATTATTATAATTCACCTTTTGAATATCTTCAGGAAATAAATCACCTTCATAAACTGGCTGGACTGATTCGTGTTCTAATTTATAATAAGGAATAGGAACAACCTTCGCTACACAATTAGAGTCATTTACAGCCGCCTCATATATGGTAGCCAGACTATCCCACATCGATTCCTTGTATGGGAAAAATACTACATTAAGTTGTTCATTAACTTCCTCTCTTAATACAGATTTAAGTAAAACAACATTTTTTTTCAGTTCTTTAACATAAGAGTCATTAATGATTTCTATATTATTTAACCCTAAAACAAAAGCATCTTGAATTTCATCTAACAACCTAAGTGTCTTTACAGGGGATGTTTGTTCTTTCTCAATATGACCCATTATAGACTCAATTGCTTCGTAACAATCTGAAATGAATACTTTTTTATCTTGTACTTGGCACAATAAATTTACCATTTCTGTAATTGTATCTAGCAATTCTAAAATTCTATTTTTCAAAGATTTAATCATATAAATTACCCTCATTCTACATTTTAATTTGTTTTGCCGATTCGATTATATGTTTATTTATTGGAACTCCACCATTACAATACTTACACATATGCAAATAACCCTCATTTGTATATCCCATATTATACTCTAAAATTATTTTCTTTATATTTTCACACTCATTTAATAAATCAAAATAATTTTCATCGTCTTTAAATTTAGAAAGTACTACATTAGCATGTTCTGATGGCATACACATTATTAGACTTTTGTCTTTTAATCCTCTGCAACGTATATCACATTTCTTAAATAATGAAATGAGTTGTTTTGATGTGAAATCACTATTATCCACACTTTCAAATCCAAAATCAACCCACTGATCATGAAAGATTTCTATTATTTCTATACCTTGTTGATTCAAGTAACTCTTCAATTTTTCTAATTTTTTATTTAAAAATGGTAATGATTTAGTATAATCACTAATTTCAACAACAATTTTATTTTTTTTCAAAACATAAGCTAGTTCTTTATTAGGTACAATAGTTCCATTGGACACAATTACTATTTTTCCGATTTTTTCTAAGTAATTTTCGCAAATATATGATACATACTCTGTAAGATTAGAAAACAAAAATGGTTCTCCACCAATAATACTTAATCTTTGCAAATAATCTATCTTAGAAAAAAAGCAATCCATATCCTCCTTTAGACTTTGTAGCTCATAATCCTTAGGATCATTAACATACGGAAATAAACATGAACATTTTTCACATTTTAATGTACATCTCTGAGTAATTGATGTTGTCATTTCTTCAAAATACAACTTATCATATCTATACAAACTAAAAATAGGGAAATAAAATTCAACAAAACGGTTATAAGCAAAACAATTTATACACTCTTTATATCCTGATAATAATAATTCTTTTAAAATTACTGGCGTATTTCCCATAGACGCTGCCACTATCACAATATGGTCACCATTAGGATTAATTTTGAAAAATTCTTCAGGAGAAATTACTTTCTTACCTAAATATCCACTTTCCTGCTTTTCAATGTTCCCATCTACAAATGCTTCAATACAATTAATAAATTTAATATTTTTATATAATTTTTCACCATACATGCCAGCACCATAGATATACACTCTGTTAATATTTTTAAACAATTTTCCTATTTCATCAAACTGATGACCTTTATTCGTCCACTTCATTATGACACCTCTTAATCCTTATTTCTTTTCAACTGTTTTGCAACTGGAACAGGTTTTTTATTAATTGTACACCAACCTGCACAACGTCTACAAAAATCTACATACCCGTTTTCAGTATAACCCATACGAAACTCAACTAATTCCTTTTTATTTTCTGATGTAATATTCCTCAAATCAAAATAGTCATTTTCTGACTCAACGTTCAATCCGGCTTTCATAGCAAAGCTGGAAAAATTACAATTATATATTTTGCCATCACGAAACTCTATCCAAGGAATTTGACACGCATCATGATAATCAATCAACTCTTCTTCAGACATATATGAATTATCTGTTGTCATTGGACATAAATCAAACCATACATCCACTTTATTATCAACAAAACTAATATCAAAATGATGGAACTTATCCATTATAGTAGCTCTGATATGTTTTTTTTCTGGCAATGCTTCCGTATAATCATCAAGATAAACAAGAACATCATATTTTTTTAAAGCCTGGCATAATTTTTCTGAAGGTACTATAGTACCATTTGTTACAATTTCAAAAGTTCGTATCTTACTTCTATAATTTTCTCCAATATATATTAATAAATCAGCAAGTTGTGGATACAAAACGGGTTCTCCACCACAAATCTGGAACCTAACTGTATAATCAACACAATTAAAATAACAGTCTATATCCTTTTTCATTTCTTCTATACTTTTAGTAATATGCTTTTTTATCTGGGGATTGAAATTTAAACAACTTTTACAATTTAGATTACATACTGTACTAGGCATAGTTGCTCCTGAATAAAAAAACACCTTATCTTTAGCATAAACACTGTATATTGGTAGATAGTAGTCAATAAATCGATGTATAGTGAAAAAATTAATACATTCTAAATATCCAGCTCGTAACAATCTTGTTGAAATGTAATCCATATTTTTCATAGAAACCGCTAATATAACAATCTGATCATCTTTGGGTAATTTCAAAAAAGCTTCAGGCGATATGACCTTTACACCACAATAATCATCTTTTTGTTTTTCTTCATCTGCATCGACAAAAGCTTCAACACAATCAAGAAATTTCACATAAGAAAATAACTCTGCTCCCAATTTCCCTGCTCCGTAAATATAAATTTTATTTCTATTTACAAAATGATTTCCTATATAATCTAACTGATGACCTCTATTTGTCCATTTCATAGTACCACCTCTTAAGCATTATTTCTTTTGATCTGTTTTGCAACAGGTACCATATTTTTATTTATAGAGACCCATCCTGCACAAGTTTTACAAAAATCAACATAACCTTCATTAGTATAACCAAGTCTAAATTCAACTAGTTCTTTTTTCATCTTTGGAGTAAATTTAGATAAATCAAAATAATCATTTGAATTTTCAACAATCAAACCAGCTTTCTCTGCATAATGTGCATAATTACATGCATATATTTTTTTGTCTCTTATTGTTGAAAATGGATTATTACATGCATCATAATGGTCAATAAGTTCCTTTTTTGACCAATTTGAGTGGTCTATTCCTTTTGGATATATATTAAACCATTCCGTAACAAAATTTGGAGTGTATTGAATACCATACTCATTAAACTTATTCATTATTTCATTGAATTTCTTGTCTCCATCTTTTAATGCATTTCTATAATCATCTAAAATAACATGAACATCATTCTCTTTAAGTATCTTACACAATTCATCCGAAGGAATAACACTTCCATTTGTAACAGTTTCCAGATTAAAAATTTTATCTCTGTAGTTTTCTTCAATATATGAAATCAAATTGCCAAGTTCCTTATATAAAAATGGTTCTCCCCCAGTAATCTGAAAGCGATCAATATAATCTATTGCAGTAAAAAAACTGTCAATATCATTTTTTACTAATTCAAAATCATCGGTAATATGATTTTTTATATATGGATTAAAATTTAAGCAACTTTCACAATTCAAATTACATACTGTACTCGGTAAAATACTTTGAGAAGAGAAAAAAACCATATCATAATTATATACAAAGTGTATAGGTAAAATAAAGTTCATAAATTTTTCATATGCAAAACAATTAAAATCTGAAACATATCCATTTTTTAATAATATATCTGTTATTTCCACTGTATTGAATGGTGATGCTGCAACAATAACAAAATGATTTTCTTTTGGACTGTTAAATAATTCTTCTGGTGATAAAACTTGAGTACCTAGATAACCATCTTTCTGTTTACATTTATCTGCATCCACAAAAGCTATTTCCCAGTTCAACCACTTATTACACGACCTTAACAGTTCAAATAACTTACCACCCTTTAAAGCTGCACCATAGATATAGACTTGATTTTTATCCTTTAATAACATACCTAAATCATCAAACTGATGTCCTTTACTTGTCCATTTCATACTTATTGTCCTTTCTTTTCTAATTATATTCTAACTATTAGAATTTTTAATCATTTCCATCAACGTCTTATTAAAACTCTTTATCAAATATCTGCAATCCTCAGACTCATAATTAATTTTTGGATTGGTATATAACTCCTCCAATTGAATAATAGGAGGAATACTGAATAAAAATCTATCAATACTCTGTTTTGTAATAAAATATTTAAACCCATTTTCGTTTAATTGCTTAAATACTTCATCAGAAGCTAACATGGAAATAATTACTAATATATGTTCTTTTTGTTTTTTAAGTTCATCAAATGAAATACAAGGAATATTCTCAATAAATGTACCCTTTTTTTGAGGATCATTATCTGCAAAACAATCAACAGTGATACATCTACCTCTTAAATCTCTAAGCAATCTTTTTCCAAATCTTCCCGCTCCAAAAATGCACAACTTGTCAGTTTTACCTTTTGAAATATTTTGCAAAAAACTAAAAAGTTCATATTGTTTGCTAAAATAATCTTTAGGAATCGGTAATTCATGTAATTTTTCTAAAATAAATTTACAAGTAACTTTTCCCTTTGGAATAGGTCTTAATAAACATAATAATCTATTATAAAAATTATATACTGAACCACACATTAAACACATTTCATCTTCCGTCAGCATATCACAAAAGTTTTTGAACATCTTATTATATTCTGGTTCATGACATGCCATTGTACGACTTCCTTGATCTTTATGCAACCTAGTTATAAACAGCTCCTCTTCTACGAATACTGATTTTTGATCCCTCATTAGATGAAATAAAAAAACAGAATCTTGAGTAGCTATAAGGCTTTCATCATATAAACCAACACGTTGAAAATGACTTTTATGAATTAAGATACTGCATCCATGAATGCATAAAAAAACTGGAGCAAAATTACTATTTGTCAACTGTTTAAGTGTATATTGATTAAGCCAATTAACAGGGGTTAATTTTTGTGATTCAACATCTAATACGTCATAGTTAGAATGAACAATTGCAGTCATATCCCCATTTTCACGTAAAGCTTGTATTTGCTTCTCGATTTTTTCAGGGTAATACATATCATCGTGAGAAAGCCACGCAAAATATTCACCTTTCATATTTTCAATTCCTAAATTAACTGCTGTTGCAACCCCACCATTTTGTTTTTTTAAATATCTAATTTTTTCACCATAAGATAAAGCAATCTTTTCTGTTAAACCATTATCATTAGAGCCATCATTTATAACTAATACCTCACAATTTTCATAGGTTTGCGCTAATGCGCTGTCAATGGCTTCCCTTAAATAATTTCCTCCATTGTAAACTGGTATTACTATTGAAACTAGTGGATTATTCATTGAAACCTCCTCAAATAATTATTTATTCCAAATATTTTTGTTAATAATCCCCACATAACTCTGAATAATACGAAGTACCGTTGATGAAATACCTATTTCAGAATAATCTGTAACCGTAGAACCAAAGTCACTATTTTGTGCCATTTTCACTGCCATATCAACTGACTGCAATATCTGTTCTTCTGTAATTCCTCCAATTATAAAGCATCCTTTGTCTAGGGCTTCCGGACGTTCCGTAGAAGTTCTAATACTAACAGCCGGAAATCTACAAATTGCACTTTCTTCCGGCAAAGTTCCGCTGTCGGATACTACACAAAAAGCATTTTGCTGAAGAAAACTATAGTCTGTAAATGAAAATGGTGCAAGCTGCTTAACAAGGGGGTGAAATTTGAACTGCCTCTTCTCAATTAAATTGGCACTACGTGGATGTACCGAATAGATAACAGGCATCTCATACTTCTTTGCCATTACATTGATAGCATTCATCAGGCTAAAGAAATTTTCTTCAATATCTATATTTTCTTCACGATGTGCTGAAAGGACAATATACTTTCCCTTTTCTAGTGATAAGTTTTCTAATATCTTGCTTTTTTCAATTTCCTGTTTACGTGCATATATGACCTCTGCTATAGGTGAACCCGTTACATAAATATGTTCCTTGCGTACACCCTCTGCCAGCAAATAACGGCGTGCATGTTCTGTGTAAGGAAGGTTTACATCAGAAATATGATCTACAATTCTCCTATTTGTTTCCTCTGGAAGATTTTCGTCAAAGCATCTGTTTCCCGCTTCCATATGAAAAATCGGAATTTTTAACCTCTTTGCTGAAATAGCAGATAGTGCGGAATTTGTATCACCAAGAATTAACAAAGCATCAGGTCGAAGCTTTGCCATTAAATCATAAGACTTTGAAATAATATTTCCAATGGTCTGTCCCAAATGATCACCAACCACATTCAAATAATAATCAGGAGTTCGAAGCTGCAAATCTCTATAAAAAATTTCATTTAGATTATAATCGTAATTTTGTCCCGTATGCACAAAAATATGTTCAAAATAGGAATCGGCCTTTTTTATCAATTCAGAAAGTCTAATCATTTCTGGACGAGTTCCTACAATAGTCATTAATTTTAATTTTTTCAAAATAAACACCCCCTTAAAAATAGTGTGGATACAGTTCCTTATGAGCAAAAATCCAATCCCTTGTATCCTTTATCATTTGTTCATAAGAAGGAACTATAAAGTTAAAATCCTTTCTATTATTTATTAAGGACTTATCAACATGAACCGAATCATCTGACAAAATTTCAACTTGCTCCTTCTTTAGATAACAATTGAATAACTGTAAAAGCTCAAACTTGCTAATTGTTTGATTATTCACGAGATGATAAAGTCCACATAAATCCTCCTCTAATGCACGTTCAATGGCCTGTGCTAAAGTTATTGTGGAAACTCCTGTCCAAATTGCCGAGGTAAATCCATTCACAGATCCATCTTGTTTAAGAAACCAGTTTAACAGTCCAACTCCATTTTCTTTTCGGTCCGGGCCAATTATTGATGTTCTGATAGTCAGATTTTTTGTATCGTTAATTTCTCCCAGCGCCTTTGTTCTTCCATAAAAAGTATCACTATCCTTAAAATCATCTTCACCATATGCACCACTCTTACCTAAAAAAACACAATCTGTACTTAGATGAATAAATTTTGTTTTTGTATCTTTTAAACAATCCACAATAAAATGAGGAAGATAGCTGTTGAGAAAAATACCATCTGCTATATGATTATCTACTTCTTTATTGAGAACACCAATACAGTTAATCACTGCATCAAAGGGTTCACAGGTAACAGCTTCTTCTAAAGTCTTCTTATCTAAGGCATTACCTACAATATTTTCACAATAGGAAAGGGGAGTTTTTGAAAAACCTGTAACCCTATGTCCCTTTTCACGAAGATATATTGCAACAAGGTGCCCTGCCATACCTCCCGTACCCAAAACTAGAATTTTCATTTAATTAACTCCTTTTGCACGTAATCCAATTTTAAGAGCTTTTCCTTAACCTGTTCCACGTTTAAAATTGTGGTATTATTTGAAGTGTATTCTGTAATTATGTTTTTTTCCGTCTTACCAACTTCAAAATACTGGGAATAGTTCAGTTCCCTATTATCAGCAGGAATCTGATAGTAATTACCCAAGTCCCTTGCGTGTATACATTCTTCTTTAGTAAGCAAAGTTTCATAATCCTTTTCACCATGTCTTATACCAATATATTGAATTTCATTGTTCCCCTGAAATATTTCTTTTACCGCTTGTGCCAAAACACCAATTGTACATGCAGGAGCTTTTTGTACCATAATATCTCCCGGTTGTGCATTTTCAAAAGCAAATAGAACAAGTTCTACGGCCTCCTCAAGGCTCATAATAAACCTTGTCATATTAGGGTCAGTAACAGTAATGGGTTTACCCTGCTTGATTTGATCAATAAACAATGGAATTACTGATCCCCTTGAAGCCATTACATTCCCATACCTTGTACCACATATTACTGTTTTATCCGTAGTACGTGATTTTGCCACAAATACGCGCTCCATCATTGCTTTGCTTATTCCCATAGCATTGATTGGGTAAGCTGCCTTGTCCGTGGAAAGACAAATAACTTTCTTCACCCCTTCTGCTATTGCAGCAGTCAAAACATTCTCTACGCCCAAGATATTAGTTTTAACTGCTTCCATGGGGAAAAACTCACATGACGGCACCTGCTTTAAAGCCGCAGCATGGAAAATATAATCCACTCCAAACATTGCACTTTGAACACTATGCAAATCTCGCACATCTCCCAAATAGAATTTAACCTTACTACTATTATATAACCTTCGTATATCGTCCTGCTTTTTTTCATCTCTTGAAAAAATGCGTATTTCTTTAACATCTGTATCTAGAAAACGCTTTAAGACAGCTTTCCCAAAAGAACCAGTTCCACCTGTAATCATTAACGTCTTATCCTTAAACAAAGTGTATCAACTCCTTCAACAACCATTATTATAGAGAAATTTCATCTTCTGCACTAGGACAATATTTAGAAATATCTTCTCCAGCATATAATTTTTCTATCACTTTAATGTGTTCCCTCAAATCATAGCCAACTTGTGTAATCAAGTGGTCATTTTTTATGCGTTCATAGCCCCTCCCAGTTTTCACAATCCATTCTACCCAATCAGAAGTGGAATCTGAAATATACTCCAAATTAGGGGTAATTTTTGCTTCTGTAGAAATACTCTCACTTGCAAAGCATTTCAACCCTGCTACTTGTGCTTCTATAAGAACAATAGGCAGACCTTCGAAGCGAGAAGGTAATAAAAAAACATCCATTGCCTGTAGGAGTTGTGATACATCCGTACGTTTCCCCATAAACATCACTACGTTTTCCAAACCATATTCTTTCACCTTCTGTTGAATTTGTTTTTCCAACTTACCGCCACCTATGAACATAAGTCTTGCATTGGGCATTTTTTCATATACCTTTCGAAATATTTCAATGAGCATATCATGATTCTTTTGATAGACAAACCTTCCGATATGGCCTAAAACAAAGCACCCATTAAGGCCTAACTTTTCCCGGTAATCCTTCCTACTTTCAGGACAAAAACTATATGTTGGTACATCAATAGCATTTTTTAATATGTGAATGCTATTCTTAGGAATTTGCTCACCATACAACCACTCTGCTGCAAGCTTAGAACAAGCACAAAAGTCTGTAGCATATTCTAATGGAAGCCTATTTTTATAGAAATTGTGTTTTTTTATATATTCTTTTCGCTGTTGCTCGTCCAATACATCAATCATCGTGCTATGGGAGTGTACGATTACTAAGGGGCATTTTCTTTCCATAGCAAGCTTCTCTACTAAATAACCTTTCCAAAAGGATGTGTGAAGATGAACAGCATCATAGCCCTCATCTAAGATTTCATTAACTTCTTTAATAAATTGTGATTCATTTTCTTCTGATGAACATGTTAAATAATGAATTTTGCACCCTTGGTCAGTAAGTTCATCTGCAAAATCCAAAGTTTTGCTTCTTGTTGCAAAATCAAACTGAAAACGACTTTTATCTATAAATCTCCAATTTTGTAATGCATATTGTGTAATTCCACCACGTGCATTAGCAATGGGAAATTGTAATATCTTTATCTTTTTCATATTTCACCTCAAATTAATACTTCATAGTAACTGTATTTTCTTTTCCTAAAAATGCCTCAATGATTTCTGCAATAGCAACCGATTCTTTTGGAGTCAGTTTAAATCCTTTTCTCTCATTACCGTTTATCATGGAGATAAAATCACTCAGTTCATAACGAAGGCCATCTCCAGCAAACTTAGAAAAGAATTTTTCATTTTTATCCTGCTCTTCATGTCGTATTTCAAAATGCTGGGTTTTCCACCAAGGTGCTTCCACATGAATATATCCTTGTGTACCAGAAATCAAAAGCTGTCCTTCTGATTTTACTCCTAAACCAACTTTTCCAGTAGCAACAGATTTTTCATATTTCATATGAATTTTTGTATATAAATCAATACCATTTTCATCTACAAAAGTATCAAATCTTAAATCCTTGTAGTTTGTGCCAAGTAACTTCACAATTGCAAGAAGTGGATAACTGGCAAGTTCCGTAACACTTCCTCCGTTTTCCTCTGGTTTCAATTCCCTAATATCCCCCGCTACTAACTTTGTAAAACAAGCTTCCATATCACGTATCATACCGATTCTACCACTTTTGGCAATTGCCAGGAGCTGTAAGAATCCTGGCGCATAAGCAGTTTTAATTCCTTCTAGCAATATGAGACCTTTTTCCTTAGCAATATGATAAACTTCTTCTGCCTCATGTGCATGTAAAACCATAGGCTTTTCACTTAATACATGCTTCCCCTGTTCTAATGCTTTGCGTATATATTCATAATGTGTATTATGAGGAGATGCTATATAAACCGCATCAATTTTCTCAAAAAAAGCTTCCAAATCATCCGTAAAAAACTTCAACTCAAATTGCTGGGCGAACCTTCTTGCACTATGAATAGATGGATTATAAACCCCCTCTAAATTCGTTCCACTTACATACTTAACTTCCGGTGCAAATCGTGTAGCAATTCTACCACTTCCAATAATGCCCAATTTGACAATTTTATAATTTTTCTGTCGTATCATAGTGCTAGAAATTCCTTTTGTACGTTCCAGATATACAACATCACAATATTGTTTTAAGAATTCAAATTTGCCCTTCCAGTCTGAACCTACAACAAAAATATCTATTCCATACTTTTGAATATCCTTAACCTTTTGTCCTTCGTGGTCTTCTATAATAATTTCATCCGCAAGTCCAGTCTGTTTAATATTCTCGATTCTTTCCATAAGAGAATCAATCACATTCAATTTACCTCTATATTCATCGTATTGCTCTGTTGTTACTCCCACAATTAGATAATCTCCAAGTTCTTTAGCTCGCTTTAAAAGTCTATAATGGCCATAGTGAAACAAATCAAAAGAACCATAAGTAATTACCTTTTTCATTTACTCCCCCCTATCTCTGTATTATTTTTATATACCTTAGGATTAAGCTTCCCCTTTTCAGAAGGCGAAAGCCTATATCGGCTAGCTGCATGTCCATTACGCTCCTCTAGAGGGGGAAACTCGTGGTAATTCCCAAATTTAAAAGTTAAATATTCATCATAATCTTTAGGGCCAGGAAAATAATGGCCCTCGAATTTTATATCTTTAAGTTCCACATACCACCTTCTATAATAACCATAATAGCCATTATCTGGAGTAGGAAAGGTTAAAATTCTAACCATCTGTGTAGACTTTTTATTACTTTCCCTCATTAGACTGTTATACAGTAAGAAAACAAAATTTCTTGGAAATAATGAAATACAATGGTATATACCACGCATGATTACATTTTTATCTGATTTTGCTCCCACCGCAGACCAAAGCATTTTTCGAATAACAGTGCATGCCAAATTATGAATTCGACGAACATAAATATTATCTGGCACATTATCTAACGGAAATATATCAATAAAAACTCCAGTGGGATAAGGCATATGTTCCTGACCCTTACGAACAAACTCTGTTCCCACGCGTCTGATTTTCCCATATCCCCAACGATAACCATGAGTATTAGAATGTGTTTGCAAAAAAAAACGTGTGCCATCTAACTCCTTTTCGCATACCTTACAAAACCTTTCATATTCAGGGCGAAGCATTGCCACATCAGCATCATCATCCCAAGGAATATACCCCTTATGTCGTACAGCCCCTAGGAGAGTTCCTGCTATAATACAGTACTGAATATTGTACTTTTTGCAAATACGATGAACCTCTAGTAGCATTTCAAGCTGTATTAATTGCATTTTACGTAAGTCCTCAGACGACATAATATTATATTGTGTGTCCATAAAAACCACCTTTTTATCTAAATTATAAATTAATTTAAGCCTAATAACCTTGTTTATTAAAAATCCATATAAATAATCTGGATCTATGGTTGAAGATTTAAAGAACCTATATATTCTTTTTATTTTACTTTCTTCAGTTGCATCTATAAAACTATCTTTGAGTTTTAGATATATCAGAATTAACAGCTCATTCTGCTAATAATTCATTCCATCCTACTATTTGACTATTAATTTCCAATTAAGTATAATTTATGCTAATAAATATATCGACAGATGCTATCATTTCTTTACATATATTTCATATTTTTCATGTAAATATGTAGTAATTGTAAAAAAATTACCGTCTTGAAAAATAAAGAATCCAGTATAACTACGTAAAATTTGTACAAACAATCACAACAAATTTGGAAATATAATTCCAGTAATTATTATGTAATTCAGTTAAATTTAGCATAGATTTCAGCTTGTTTTTTACTGGAATAATATAACATAACAAAATAAATCATA
>NZ_JAOART010000036.1 GCF_025210435.1 Anaeromicrobium sp. | reverse complement strand
TCATCCTTTTGCTTATTGCTTGAGACTCTACAATATCCAATAACCTTTCTAGGCTTTTCTTTTATTCCTAAAATTTTATTTAATTGCTCTTGGGAATAATATCTATAGCCACTATCAGTAGTGTGATGTGGTTTTAATTTATCGTTTTTATCCCAATTCCTTAATGTTTGTGCTGATACATTTAATTTTTTAGACATTTCTGCTATTGATAAATACTTCAACTTAATCACCTCTTACATATAAGGTAATTGACTAAGTTATGAAAGTCAATATGTTTTTATACATTTTTATAAGTTTCACTTAACAGTTGCTAACCTCCTATCTTAACATTAAAATCATTTTTTTCAAATATACCTTTTATATAATGTAAATCTTCTTCACTAGGAGATTCTAAATTTTTTTCGTAGTCCATATGTAATCTTTCATATTTATGATTACCCTTATTATGATAGGGAAGAAGGTTTACTTTCTTTAGATGGAGTTTTTTTAATAGGTCTATTGTTTTATCAATATTATTACTATCTGTGTTTATATCTTTTATAAGGGGGATTCTAATATTAATATTAGTTTTAGTCCTTGATAATTTTTCTAAATTTGATAATATTAATTCATTATTTACTGAAGTATATTTTTCATGTAGGGTGGGGTCCATAATTTTTATATCGTATAAAAATAAATCCACATAATTTATTATTTTCTCAAAGGATTCATAATTTACATGACCACAAGTATCTATGGCCACTGATATGCCCTTTGATTTACATATTTTAACTAAATCTGTCACAAAATCTATTTGGGTCATGACTTCACCACCAGATAGGGTAACACCACCACCAGATTCATCATAAAAGATTTTGTCTTTTTCTATTTCTTTCATTAGTTCAGACACTGTATATGTGGTACCAATTATTTCTTTAGTATTATTAATACAATAATCTATACATTTGCCACATAGGGTACATAAATGGGAGTCTATATGAATGGAATGGTCCCTTAAGGTAAGCGCTCCCTTAGAACAGGCTTTTATGCAGGAACCACATAAATTACACTTTTCCCTATTGTACATTATTTCAGGGACATAACTTTGGGTCTCAGGATTGTGACACCAACTACATTTCATGGAACATCCTTTGAAAAATATGGTAGTTCTTATGCCTGGGCCGTCGTGAATAGAGCATTTTTGAATATTAGTAATTAATCCTTTTTCCATAATAAAATTACTCCTTAAAATTAAAATATTAAATAAAATATATAGGTTAAAAAAGTTTAGAATCATGAAAAATGTTTAAAAAAATAAAAGGATAAAATTCTGTAGATTTCGTATTTATAAACTTGCTTTATGTGGGCCTATTTCAGGAAACTATTGAAAATCTTTTCCACCCAAGTCCTTGTCACAAGCGAAAGTGTGAATCTTCGTAGATAGGTTCACGTGTCATGTTCAAGTAGAATAGGATGTTGTGACGTTCCAGGGTTCCAAAGATTTTCAATAGTTTTTCCCTTATAGGCAAGTTACTGTATAGAGAAAGCTTAGTGTTACGAAATCTATAAATACAGAGTTTGTAACTCTTGTTATAAATATAGCATATATATGTGAAAAAAATCTATAAAGATTCATATGCCTAAGTATAAATAAAATGTATAAAAACACCATCTTGATTTATGGGGCAATTTTATTTATAATTAAAGTCAAAGAAAGTCAAAAGTAGAATAAAAATATATAAATAGAAAAAAATAATATGTATAGATTTATCGTTTATAAACTTGAGTTATGTGATTCTATAAGGAAAGTTTATAGTTCATAAATCTCTATATATAAAACTTAATTCTTTAAAAGGGGAGATAATATTGGAATATAAAGATTATTATAAAATATTAGGAGTAGATAAGGGGGCATCTCAAGGTGATATAAAGAAGGCCTATAGAAAATTAGCCAAGAAATATCATCCAGATGCAAATCCAGATAATAAAAGGGCAGAGGAAAAATTTAAATCTATAAATGAGGCCTATGAAGTATTAGGTGATGAGGGAAAAAGAAAAAAATATGATCAATTTGGAAGTGGGTATGATTTTCAAAATGGAATGAATTTTGATCCTTCTCAATTTGGATTTGGAGGATTTAATCATTCTACTAATGGTGCCAATGGGGATTTTAGTGATTTCTTCAATATGATATTTGGTAATGATGGATTTGATTTAGGATCAATGTTTGGCAGAGGTGGTCATCATAGGGGGAATACTAAGGGGCAAGATATAGAGGCAGAAATAAATGTGTCTATTAAAGAAGCCTATGAAGGATCAAAAAAGACTATTAATTTAAAAACTCAAGGGGGAAATAAAAGTCTTTCCATAAAAATACCAAAGGGTATATTACCAGGAAAGAAGATAAAATTAAAGGGACAAGGACATAAAGGTATGGGTGGACCTAATGGAGACTTATATTTAAAGATTAATTTTAATGAAAAATCAAAATTTACATTAAAAGGATTAGACTTATATACCCATGTGGATTTATCACCTTGGGAAGCTGCCCTGGGATGTGAGGCAATAATAGAGACCTTAGATGGAAAAATTAAAGTGAAAATTCCACCTAATATGCAGGCAGATGGAAAAATTAAAATACCTAAAAAGGGATACAAGGATAGAACTGGCAATGGTGGAGATTTATATATAAAAACTAGGGTTGTTAACCCTAAGAATCTTACGGAAGAAGAAATAAAATTATATGAAAAGTTAAGGGACATATCTAAGTTTAATCCAAGAAGCTAGGATCTATATAGATTTCTTATTTATGAATGGGCTTTATGTGTGCCTATTTCAGGAAAATATATTGAAAATTTTTTCCATTGAAGTCTCTGTCACAAGCGAAAGTGTGAATCTTCGTAGATAGGTTCATGAGTCATGTTTAAGTAGCATAGGATGTTGTGACGTTCCAGGGTTCCAAAAATTTTCAATGGTTTCCCTTATAGGCAAGTTACTGTATAGAGAAAGCTTAGTGTTACGAAATCTATACATATGGATTTTGGAAAATGACACAGGGTACCAATAGGTTAAATATTAATGAATATGCATTAATATGGGTATATCATCTATAAGAGTAGGAAAAAATTAAATAGTAAGTATAAGGCATATGAAAGAAATAAATTCCTCAGTGAACTGACTAGTTTATTTCTTTCATATGCCTAAATTATAAATTTCCTAGAAAGGATGAATTATAATATGTTGTATTTACATATGTTAAAAGATGATCCATATATGTTAGAAAATAAATATGTTATAGTTAAAAGAACTATTAAATTAAGGGCATTTAAAACAAATGAAGAAATTAAGATACTTACTATTGAAGGTAATCTAAAGGTTCCTAAGGGTCATTATGTGGTAGTAGGCATATTTGGAGAAATTTATCCTTCTGCTCCAGAACATTTTGAAAGGAAACATTATTCGGTAGATGATAAGGACTCTCATATAGATAGTGTAATAGGGACTTACAAATATAAACATGAAAAGGACCCTGATTGTGTAGAATTTTCTAAGGAAGACATATTAGGGTGGAATGTATACAAGGTTAGATACATGGAATTAATAGGAGCAGAAGCACAAGAGGATCTTATTATAGATTCTTATATGGGCAAACAACATGGGAAAAAGGGTGATTTTATAATAATAAACAATAAAAATTATTTTTATATTTGCAATAGGCATGTATTTAACCACACCTATGATATTATGAAAAAGATAAAAAAATCAGACTAAAAACTTCTGGATGACCAGAGGTTTTTCTAATTTCAAGGCAGAGTAAAGGAAAATTTTGCATATGAATAGAAAGGGGAAACTTGTCAAAAAAAGGAGGAAAAACTACAAAAATGTAGAAAATTAATATAGTAGGGAGAGAAAAGATCTTTTGAGGAGAGTTAAAATCTATGGAAAAGAAAACCTTAAAAAAATCAGTTAAAATAATAATTGGCATTTTATTAGGAATACTTTTAATTACCAATTATATATGTATAAAAAATAATTTGAAAGTAGATAGTTATGACTTTTT
Organism: Anaeromicrobium sp.; assembly: GCF_025210435.1. Taxonomy (GTDB): domain Bacteria; phylum Bacillota; class Clostridia; order Peptostreptococcales; family Thermotaleaceae; genus Anaeromicrobium. Next base: position 3,311 of record NZ_JAOART010000036.1, on the reverse strand, counting down.
AATAGAGGGACTATTTTTTATTGTTGCTGTTACATGTTTTTTCATTTCTTTAGAATGCAAAATAACATACTTAAGTATGGGATGGGCAATTTTTTCTATTTCCCTATTAAATGATGCCTTAGATGAACTTAAATTTATTTCATTTCCAAAATGGCAAGACCTCATATTTGAAGAAATATTCTTAGGAATTGGAATAATACTAATTGCCCATGGATTTTCAAAGGCAATTGAGGAAAAGATAAATCTTTTAGAAAAATTAAAGCATGTTGCCTTCCATGATTCTGTAACAGGCCTACCTAATAGGAGATTTGTAAAAGAGAAGTTAACATTAGTTGTTGAGGATTCCCTTAGGAAAAATATTAATATGGGAATAATATTTATAGATTTAGATGAATTTAAATTAATAAATGACACACTAGGCCATTATTGGGGAGACGATCTTTTAAGAAGTGTTACCAATAGGTTAAAAGAAATTGTTAGAGATGATTATACTATTGGCAGGTTAGGTGGAGATGAATTTATAATAATTGTATCTAATGGTGAGGAAATAGAATCTATTGCCATAAATATTATGAATACCTTTAAAGAACCCTTTAAGGTAAGGGAAAGAGAAATATGTATTACTGCTAGTATGGGAATTTCAAAACTCTCCAATGAAACTGGGGATGTAGAAAAATTATTTAAGGATGCAGATGTGGCCATGTATAAGGCAAAGGCCATGGGAAGAAATAATTACAAAATATATAATAATACAATGGATGAGGAAATAAAAAAGAAAATTAAGATAGAAGAAGATATTAGGAAGGCATTAAAAAATAAAGAGTTTGTTCTTCATTACCAACCTAAGATTAATATTGGAACGGGAAAAATTACGGGGGTAGAGGCTTTAGTAAGATGGAATCATCCAAAACTAGGATTAGTTTATCCAGATTATTTTATACAACTAGCTGAAGAAACGGAACTTATAAAGGAAATAGATGAACATATATTAGAATTAGCTTGTTTACAGATTAAAAATTGGATAAATAGAGGATTAAATCCAGTGAATATTGCTGTAAATATTTCTGGTCAATCCTTTAATGAAAATAAGTTTATGGATAAATTAGATTGTGTATTAACAAATACATCCATTGATCCATCCTTTATAAACATAGAAATTACTGAGACGGCTGCCATGAAAAATATAGAATATGCCCATAGTATTCTGAAAAAATTAAGGGAAAAGAAAATAGGCATATCCTTAGACGATTTTGGAAAAGGATATTCATCCTTAAGTTATTTAAAGACATTTTCAATAGATGTGCTGAAAATAGATAAGCTATTTGTGGATGGTATAGGTATAGATAAAAGGGATGAATCTTTAATTAAGGCAGTTATAACAATAGGGAAAGAATTAGATATTAAGATTGTATGTGAAGGCGTTGAGACTACAAAACAATTGGAATTTTTAAATGAAATAGGGTGCCATGAATATCAGGGGTATTTATTTAGTAAGCCAGTTAATATTGAAAAAATTGAAGACATGATGGGAAGACTTAGTGAATTTAGGATTATGAGTAAGTCAAGTTAAATGTGAAAAATTAATAATGTAATCTAAGCACTGTAAAAATCTAGCCTTAATAATTATTAAGGCTAGATTTTTAAAAAAATATAAAAAATATATTGACTATTTTGAAACATAGTGTTAAGATAGTTAACAATAAATTGAAAATTTGTAAAAGTAATGCGGAAGAGAAAAATACCATAACTTTAATTACAGAGAGCTAATGAGGGCTGAGAGTTAGTATTGAAGGCGTATATAATAATCACTTCCAAACTGCCAAACTGAAATGAAAAGAGTAAGTAAGGCCGGGATTCTATGGATATAGAAGTGCCACCGTTATATGGCTAGGGTTAATTTTGATCTGATGAGGTAAGTTGTGTAAATAACTTATGAAATAGGGTGGTACCATGAGAAGTCTCTCATCCCTAAGATACAATAATTGTGTCTTAGGGATGGGAGATTTTTTTTATTTCTTCATATGAGAATGACTAATTGCATATAGCCATTCTTAAAAATAATAATTAGAATATTCGAAAGAATTTGAAAAGGAGACGATTTGCATGGCAAAAATGTATTATGAAAAGGATGGTAATTTAGAAGTATTTAAGGGAAAAAAAGTTGCTGTTATAGGATTTGGAAGTCAAGGGCATGCCCATGCTCTTAATTTAAAGGAAAGTGGAGTAGATGTAATAGTAGGTCTTTATGAAGGAAGCAAATCATGGAAGGTGGCAGAGGATGTGGGCCTTGTAGTTATGGATACAAAGGATGCAGCTAAGGCTGCTAATGTGGTTATGGTTTTAGTTCCAGATGAATTGCAAAGGGCTTTATATGAAGAGAGTATAAAACCATACTTAAATGAAGGAGATGCCCTTGCATTTGCCCATGGATTTAATATTCACTTTACTCAAATTGTACCTCCTGCTAATGTGGATGTATTTATGGTAGCACCAAAGGGACCTGGACATTTAGTAAGAAGAGTTTACCAAGAAGGAAAAGGAGTACCTGCTTTATTTGCTGTATATCAAGATTTCACAGGAAATGCTCGGGAAGTGGCGCTGGCTTATGCTAAGGGCGTAGGAGCAGCAAGGGCAGGAGTACTTGAGACCACTTTTAAAGAAGAAACTGAAACAGATTTATTTGGAGAACAGGCAGTTCTTTGTGGTGGTGCCACAGAACTTGTTAAGGCAGGGTTTGATACTTTAGTGGAAGCTGGATATCAACCAGAGATTGCATACTTTGAGTGTTTACATGAACTTAAACTTATAGTTGACTTATTATATGAAGGTGGATTTGAAAAAATGCGCTATAGTGTAAGTGATACTGCTGAGTATGGAGATTACATGGTTGGAAGAAGAATTGTTACGGAAGAAACTAGAAAAGAAATGAAAAAAGTTTTATCAGAAATCCAAAGGGGAGAATTTGCTAAGAATTGGATTACTGAAAATATGGCTAATAGACCAGTATTTAATGCTGTTAAGAGACAAGAACTAGAGCACCCTATTGTGGAAGTGGGAAAAGAATTAAGAAGTATGATGTCTTGGTTAAAAAAATAGGATTTTAATTATTTGGGACGGTTATTAGTTAGCCGTCCTTATATAGATTTCTGGTGTATAAACTTGCTTTATGCGGGCCTATTTCAGGAAACTATTGAAAATCTTTTCCACCCAAGTCCTTGTCACAAGCGAAAGTGTGAATCTTCGTATATAGGTTCATGTGTCATGTTGGAGTAGCATAGGATGTTGTGACGTTCCAGGGTTCCAAAGATTTT
>NZ_JAOART010000035.1 GCF_025210435.1 Anaeromicrobium sp. | reverse complement strand
TTATTTGTCATAGTCAAGCTCCTTCCATATAAGTTTTGCCGAACTTATATTTTAAAGGATGACTATGACTTTTTTCTACACTTTTTTAATGGTAATTTAAACCTTGGATAGTAATTCCTTTTCACTGTCCGTAGGTCAGGGGTAAATCCATAGGTATCAAGCTGAGAAATTAAAATAACCAGTAAAATTGCTAATTTATTTTTGAATATGCCTTAGAGAAGAAATAGGAGCAACCTTTCTATTTACAAAGATGTATAACACATGAAATAAGATAAAGTATGAAGTATATCACATATAAAGATAGAAAGGCTTTTCCATCCAATTAAAAAACTATTAAACTTTGTAGAATTAATTAACCTTTATAACTAAAGTCATGATTTTTTTCAACTATATAATTGTTGTTCCCATATGTATCTAGGAGATTTTTTCCTAATAGTTTATTGTCATTTTTTATTTTTAACAATTTTTCATTGAGAATTTTTTTATCTTCTTTTCTTTTTAGTAGTCTTTTCTCCTGGCGTAATTTATCTTCTTTTTTTCTTATATTATCCGATTCTTTGCTAATTCTTTTTAAGTTTTCTTTTTTCTGTGTATTTGAAGAATCAAATATATTGCTTTTTTGATCAGAGCTACTTCTTTGCGTATGACTCCAGCTTCTCATATTTCCATCTGAATCAATAATCGAACCCGTTGCTACAAGTTTGCTACCATCAGATTGGCACATGGATTTCATCCATCTTTGAGCATTGATTGTGTTTTGAATAGATTCTTTAAATTCTCTCCTCTTTTCAGGGTCATTAATAACTTTTCGTAAGTACTCTTTGGATACTGCTATATTATGTATGCCTGTACCACTAAATGCAAAACTTTCTGCATTACCAGAAGTAATATTACCTACTTGAATACTAACCTGAGGATAAACTTCTTTTAACTCTTTCAAATATTCTTCCATTGCTACTTTAGTACTTTCAATTTTTGATGAATTTTCAAGCTTATTTGTACTATTTTTCTTAAAGTTATCTAATTTGTAACCTAAATGACCATTAGCTAACCTTAGACTATTTATTGGCATATAGTTTTCTCTCCTTATCATATAGATAAATATTAGTATTGTCTATCCATATTTTATTTAGTTTAAGAAAATTAACCCATGATGGTTATTTACAATTATTGTATATATCGGTAAATATTACAATTGTAATTAGTATTCTTGAAAGGAATTCTATTTCATATTAAATACTTATTTCTGTCACAAAACTGTCACAGTCAGTGGATATAATAAACTTATAAAAGAAAATAAAAAGAGGAGATGAGTTTATATGAAAAAAAGAATTATGTCTTTAGTATTAGGAGCTATTTTAGTAGTATGTAGTATAGGAGTGGCTTTTGCTACACAAGAAGATACCCAAACAAATAATGGAGCTATGGGACAATCAGGACAAAATATATCTGTAGACGAGTTGTTAAAGACAAAGTTAGATAGAATTGATGAACTTGTAAAAGAAGGACGTTTCACAAAGGAAAAAGGGGAAGAATACAAAAAAATAATTACAGATAGGATGAATAACTGCACAAATGTGGGAGAAAATAGAGGGAAGTATGAGAGGTTAGGAATTGGATTTGGAAAAGGAAAGGGGTTAGGACAAGGCAAAGGACAAAGGCCATGTGGCAGGGGAAATGGAGCTTGTATGAGAATTGCAAATGAATCCTAAATTAATAAAGATGTTCGTTTTGCGAACATCTTTATTAATTTAGATATATGGAGTATATAGATTTATCAACTGAGACTAAGCTATATATTTACCTTCCTAGGCAAGTTGCTGTATAGGGAAAGCTTCGGGGTGATAATTATATGTTTTTTTTGTGTATAATAAAAATAAATAGATTCAGGGGGTGGGGAAATGGATGGAGATAAGATTTTGATTGTGGAAGATGAAAGTAGGATGAGAAGATTAATAGGAGATTATTTAAAAAGAGAAGGTTATTCTGTATTAGAGGCCCAAGATGGAAGGGAAGGCTTTAATATATTTAAACAGGAGAATATAAATTTAATCATTCTTGATATTATGATGCCAAAGGTTGACGGGTGGGCAGTTTGTAGGGAAATAAGAAAGGTATCAGATGTGCCTATTTTGATTCTTACTGCAAGAAGTGAAGAATCAGATGAATTATTTGGATTCGAGTTAGGAGCGGATGAATATGTGACAAAGCCATTTCGACCTAAGGTTTTAGTGGCAAGGGTAAAGGCACTTCTAAAAAGAAAAAATATTAATAATGAAAAAACAATGGAATTTAATGGAATATACATGGATACACAGGCCCATAGGGTAGTTATTGATCATAAGGAAATAGAAATGACACCAAAGGAATATGAACTTTTAATTTTTATGGCAAATCATAAGGGAAAAGCATTAAGCAGAGAACAGATTTTAGATGGTGTTTGGGGATATGATTATTATGGAGATTTAAGAACAGTAGATACGCATATTAAAAGACTTAGAACAAAACTTAATGGTAAAAGTAAGATTATTCAAACTGTGAGGGGTGTGGGTTATAGATTTGAGGTGAAAAGATGAAAAATAACATAAGAACAAAATTATTTGTGGGACTTAGCCTTTTTACATGTATGATAGTAGGTTTATCTTGGGTACTAAACACCAAGTATTTGGAAAATTATTATATGAAAAAAAAACGAGAAAGTCTTATCCAATATGGAAAAGAGATTGAACATATGTTTAAAAACCATGAGGATCATATGGATAATGAAATAGAAAGGATAGAAAATACAATAGGTGGTAATATAACTATATACAACCCATATTTTAACCATAGAGGGGGAATGGGTTTTAGCAAAATGGGAATGGGCATGTTTCTTTCAAATAAGGAAATGAAAGAAGTGCTAGAAGGTAAAAGGATATTAGAAACTTTTTTGCATCCAAAGTTTAAGGTTAAATTTTTAGTACATGCCATACCCCTTGAAGGAGATAATATTTTAATTCTTCAAACTTCTATTGGAGCCATAAAGGAAAGTGTAGAAATAGGAAAGGGTTTTCATGTTTACATAGGCATGTTAGCCCTAGGAGTAGGAATGTTCTTGGCCATTTGGCTTTCAAAAACCTTTACAAAACCCATTGTAGAACTCAATAGGGTTGCAAAGTCAATGGCAAAACTGGATTTTAGTAAGAAATATGAAGTAAAGGCAAATGATGAGATCGGTCAGCTTGGAGAAACTATTAATTATTTATCTAATACTTTAAATCATACTATATCAGAGCTAAATGAAGCCAATGAAAAACTTAAAGAAGATATAGAGAGGAAAAGAAAAATAGATTTAATGAGAAAAGAATTTATCTCTAGTGTTTCCCATGAATTAAAAACTCCCATTGCACTAATACAAGGATATGCAGAAGGATTAAAGGAAAAGGTGGCAGAGGATGAAGAGAGCCAAGATTTCTACTGTGAAGTTATTATAGATGAAGCAGAGAAAATGGGAAAAATGGTTAAGGATCTACTTGAACTATCACAAATGGAGTCTAAAAATACTACTATTCAAAGGGAAGTTTTTCATATAGATGAGTTAGTTGAAAAAACCTATAAGAAATACAAATCCATTTTTAATGACAGAGATATTAAGGCAACACTTAAAAAATCTAATAAAAATGTAGAGGTTATGGGAGACCCATCAAAAATAGAGCAGGTATTAGTAAATTTTATTAACAACGGCATTCATCATATAGGAGGAGAAAAAAATATAAACATTTATATGGAAGATCATAAAGGGAAGGTGAGAATAGGGGTATACAATACGGGGGATTTCATACGGGAAGAAGAGATGAAAAAAATATGGGGTAGCTTTTATAAGATTGATAAATCAAGAACTAGAGAATATGGAGGTACAGGTCTAGGCCTAGCCATTGTAAAAAGTATTCTTAACCTTCATCATAGTAATTTTGGTGTTATTAATAGAAATGATGGAGTGGAATTTTGGTTTGAGTTAAAAAAGTATCTTTAGATTTCGTATTCATAAATCTAAAGATACTACATAAGAGTAGGCAGTTATATGAGCATATCTCTTATTTCAATTTCGGTGCCTTCTGGTGCTTTAATTTTAAATAAATATCCATCTTCAACTTTATATATTTCTTGTCCATTTTTAATCTTGAAATTTGTATAACCTAATTTTTTTATCCTATGAAATTCTTCCTCAACATTATCTACTAAAAAACACATGTGAACTAGTCCTTCATTTAATGAACTCCAATTATTTAATCGATCTCCCTTTTTACTAGTTTGCAATTCAATCATAAACTCCCCTAATTTTAACCAGGTATTAAAATCTCGGTTATGAAAATTTGCTGTTTCTTGAACTAATTGAAAGCCTAAAATTTTAGTATAAAATTCAAGTGATTCTTTATATTTTTCTGTTTGAATACATACATGGTGTATCACTTTAATGGTCATAATGAGCCCTCCTTAATAATATGGTTGTGAAATGGTATGTGGCATTATGGCTAATTACATAATAATAAATTGAACTGAGAATTTTAATTATATATATTATAGAAAATATTGTCAATAACAATTATATCTTGATTAAGAGGACTTTTATTTTCATATAATTAATTTATACAATTTAAATAGGGGGGGATATAATAAAATCAAGACCATTGATTATCCATAAAAAGGTAGAATAAGGATGTAATTTAATTGGATATGAAGACAATACAAAAAGACTTTCATATGTCATAGAGGCGTATCTTTTTATACAATGTACTTCGATCAATTTTTAGAATAGCTGCTGTCTTAGTTATATTTCTATTACAATGGGCAAGGCATTCTTCAATTGCTATTTTTTCCCATTCGGATAAAGATTGCATAGTATATTTAATTTGTTTACTTGATTCTATCACTTGATTTTGAGGTAATCCTTCCCTATGAAGATCCATATACAATTTTCCATTAATAATGTAATTTTCTATTCCATTCTCTAGTTCCCTTACATTACCTGGCCAGTCATAATCCATTAGGATTTTATACTCATCTTTACTTAGCCTTACTATTTTTCTTTCAAGCTTTTCAGACTTTTTCTCAAGGAAATAATTAACTAAAGTTCTTATATCTTCTTTTCGATCTCTAAGAGGAGGAATATGAATAGGTATTACATTAAGTCTATAATACAAATCTTCTCTAAAATTTCCCTTCTTCACTTCCTCTAATAAATTTTTATTTGTAGCAGCAATCACTCTAACATCTATGGAAATACTCTTTGTTCCCCCTATTCTAGTGATCCTTTTTTCCTGTAAAACCCTAAGAAGGTTTACTTGCATATCTATAGGCATCTCCCCGATCTCATCTAAGAATAGAGTTCCATTATGAGCCAATTCAAATTTTCCTGGCATTCCTCCCGATCGAGCATTTGTAAATGCCCCTTTTTCATAACCGAACAACTCACTTGCTATTAAATTTCTAGGTATGGCTCCACAGTTTATTGCTATAAAGGGTTCATTTCTTTTTTCACTTTCATTATGTATTGCTTGTGCTAATACTTCTTTTCCAGTACCACTTTCTCCTTGAATAATTATTGTGGAAGGTGTATTAGCAACTGTTTTTGCATATTGAATAATCTCGTCCATTTGAACACTCTTTCCAATAATATTATGAAAAGTATAGTAAGCATTTTTACCAGAGTACTTATTTACTAGCTTATAAATATTTTTCATATCCTTTAATGCAACCACAGCTGATATAAATTTATTATCAACATCATAGATTGGAAATACATTAATATTCATTTTTTTCTTTTTATTGTTTTGGTAGTTAATTAATTCGTCATCTGAATAGGTAGCTTTTTTCTCTAGTGTATTCATAATAGCATTCCAATTACTAAAAATCCTTATAGCATGGTCCTTTAATAAATCTTCTTTTGTACATAAAAACATTTCACAGGCTCTTTTATTCACTGTTTTAATATTGCCATCCTTGCTTATTAATAAAAGTCCCATATCTACAGCGTTGAAAATAGTTTCATTTAATTGACTTATATGCCATAGATGTTTATTAGCAGCTATATTTTTTAATTTATTTTCTATCAATTCTGCAGTAGAAAAAACAAATCCCAAAGTATGTGGATGTACAGAATTATAAAAGCCTGTTACATTCAAACATCCTATAATATTTCCTTGTGTATCATGAATAGGTGAACAGGAACAGGTCCATATATGAAATATATTTATAAAATGCTCTTTTCCAGCCATTTGGATGCTGCAATTTTCATGAAGTGCTGTTCCAATAGAATTAGTACCGCAACTCTGTTCACTCATATCTGTTCCTAAGCCCATGCCCATATTATTTGCATGAGCTATAATTGATTCATTTCCCATAATAGAAATAATGTTACCGTGACAATCTGTTAAATCAATTAAGAATCCAGTTCCATCTAGGAATTCTTCTAATAATTTCATAAAAGGATATGCAACACTTATAAATAGGCTATTTTTTTTAAGTATTCTATCTAGTTTTTTTCCCGATAGTATTCTTATGGGTTTCTTTATATTTTTATCAATTCCTATCGTTATACATCTTTTGTGAGAATTCTGAATAATAGCCTTTAAGTTTGATGATGGTGTTATACCTTTTTTCATTGAGATATTCCCCTCCAACATAATGCAAATAAGCTGCGTACTTTTTATTAGTAATATTTTAACAAATTTTAATTAAATCTCCTAGAGCTTATAACTATACTCATATTATAAATGTTGTTTTTTTCTACATATTGTAGATAAATTCAACACTTGAACTTTTGAAAAATGTGGTATTTTTCTACACTTGAGAAAATAGAATAAAAAAATCGTTAGAAATTCAACAATTTCCATGTTTTTATCATCCTTTTCAAATGGGTACAGAAATTGCTATGTATATGATTGGTAATCTAAAATAGATAGCTCAAATGCCCATTTAACTATGTCAGAGGTTGAATAGTTTTATCGGTAAAATTTATTCATTAAAAACGAAGGAGAGATGATTCATGAAAGGTTTTGCTATGTTAGAAATCGGTAAAGTAGGTTGGATTGAAAAAGATAAGCCTGTTGCAGGGCCACTTGATGCAATTGTTAGACCCCTTGCTTTAGCACCATGTACTTCAGATATCCATACAGTATGGTCAGGAGCTATTGGTGAAAGACATAATATGATTTTAGGTCATGAAGCAGTTGGTGAAGTGGTTGAAGTAGGTTCACATGTGAAAGATTTCAAGCCTGGGGATAGAGTTATTGTTCCAGCAATAACACCTGATTGGGGATCAGCAGAAGCTCAAGCCGGTTTTCCTCAACACTCTGGAGGGATCCTTGCGGGATGGAAATTCTCCAACTTCAAAGATGGTGTTTTTGGTGAATTTTTTCATGTTAATGAAGCAGATGCAAATTTAGCACTTCTTCCTGATAATATTAGTCCAGCAAATGCAGTTATGTTATCTGACATGGTTGTTACAGGTTTTCACGGTGCAGAAATGGCAGGTGTTAAATTAGGAGATAGTGTTGTGGTAGTTGGAATTGGCCCTGTAGGTCTTATGGCTGTAGCTGGTGCAAATCTAATGGGTGCATCACATATTTATGCAGTAGGAACAAGACCCAAATGTGTTGAAGCTGCAAAATTTTACGGTGCAACGGATATCATTAACTATAAACAAGGGGATATTGTGGAACAAGTTATGCAGTTAACACAAGGAAAAGGTGTAGACCGAGTGATTATTGCAGGAGGAAACAACGATACTTTTTCTCAGGCTGTAAAGATCCTAAAAGCAGGTGGTACAATAGGTAATGTAAATTATCTTGGTGAAGGTGATAACATTAAGATCCCAAGAGTTGAATGGGGAGTAGGTATGGGTCATAAGCAAATCTTAGGAGGTTTGACTCCTGGAGGTAGACTAAAGATGGAAAAGATGGCTTCATTAATGGAAACAGGAAAACTTGATACTAGTAAATTAATTACACATACATTTTATGGACTAGATAGTATTGAAAAAGCATTGATGTTGATGAAAGATAAACCAGCAGACTTAATCAAACCTGTTGTAATTATAGAATATTAAATAAAAGTAGCTACATAATGAATGTTGGGGTAATAAGTTGCCCCAACATTTCTTATATGAAAAATTCCACATACATATTCATTAAGAGGGCTTTTCGTCATATAATGTTTTTTTTCTCCGTTAATAAATGACCTTTTTCTCAATTGATAAATGATAGAATATAAGAGGGAATAAGGAATATGAAAGAAATAAAGTAGTCAGTTCTCTGAGGAATTTGGATTATTTTCAAGGCATGGTGAGCGAGCATATTAAACATATGTAAGCGATTCCATAACAAAGAAAATAATTCAAATAACCAGTGAAATGACTAACTTATTTTTTGAATATGCCTAAACTACAAAAGGGGAAGTCATTATGATTATAAGCGTGAGCAGAAGAACTGATATACCGTCCTTTTATAGTGATTGGTTTTTTAATAGGCTAAAAGAGGGGTATGTCTATGTGAAAAATCCTTTCAATAGGAAGCAAATAAGTAAAATAAAGTTAAATCCTCATGTGGTAGATTGTTTTGTATTCTGGACTAAAGATCCTCTACCTATGATGAATAGATTAAAAGAACTAAAGGATTATCCTTATTACTTTCAATTTACAATAACTCCTTATAAAAGGGATATTGAAGTTAATATGAGAAAAAAGAAGGATATAATAGACACTTTTAAAGAGTTATCAACGCAAATAGGAAAAGAGAGGGTCATATGGAGATATGATCCTATATTAATTAATGAAAATTATAATAAAGAATATCATTATGAATGGTTTCAGAAATTTTTAGAGGAATTAAGTGATTATACAAAAAAGTGTATGATCAGTTTTATTGATCCATATAAAAATACTAGGAAAAATGCTAAATCTTTAAAGTTAGTTAAGTTAGAGGAAAGGGACCTATTTCAATTAGGAGAGAAATTAGCTAACTTAGGTAAAAAACATAATATAGCCATAGAAACCTGTTCAGAAGCTATAGACTTAAGTGCCTATGGAATTAAAAGGGGAAAATGTATAGATGAAAATTTAATAAGTAAAATAGTGGGGTCAAATGTATATGTGAATAGGGACAATAATCAAAGAGACTTTTGTGGATGTATGAAAAGTATAGATATAGGACAATATAATACCTGTATTCATAATTGTTTATATTGCTATGCCAATTATAATTATAGGGAAGTAAATAAAAACTATAAAAAGCACCTAGAAAAATCTCCCCTATTAGTAGGTAAATTAATAGGAGATGAGAGAATAACCAGTAGAGAGATGAAATCTATAAAAGAAAAGACTAGAACAGTTCAGCTAAAATTAAATATATAAAAATTTTAATCTCGCCTGAATATATATACCTCATATTTCGTACAACATATATTTCCAAACTAGTATGCAGTCATACAATTGAATAATATTCTTATAATGGATTATTATTCCAGTGATTGGCTGCATACTTATCCTGTTAAATTTATACCATATTTTTCAACTACTATCTT
>NZ_JAOART010000034.1 GCF_025210435.1 Anaeromicrobium sp. | reverse complement strand
TATAAGATCCCATACTTTTTCTTCTATTCCTAAATATTCAAAAATACCCGTTTTTAATTCTATATTTGTAACAATATCTTTATCTTTTACAAATTCACAGTATTCTCTTAAAGTAGGTATTTTATTAATTCCATATTTTCCCGTATATATATATGAAGCATCTAATTTTGAAAGTTCTTCATATGTATAATCTTGTATTCGTCCTTCTCCTCCAGTTGTTCGGTTAACAGTTTCATCGTGAATGATGACTACTTCTCCATCTTTTGTTAATTGAACATCTAATTCAATACCATCCGCACCAATTTCTATTGCTTTTTCAAAAGCAAGCATTGTATTTTCAGGATATTTTCCGCTAAAACCTCTGTGTGCAAAATTTTTAATCATTTTCTTATCCCCCTAAAAAATATCTTTTATTTTGTATCAAAAAAACGATTTCATGAGGGGTTTAAATAGCTAAATCAAGTTTTTCCATACTATTTACTATTGCAATAACAAGATTTCCTTCTATTTTCTCATACAATTGATAATTCATATACATCCCCTCCTAGAGGGTCTCAATACTTTTAACCCCTTCGATAGCTATTGGTGACATAAAAAAGCGTACAAAATCAAACCCATTTTCATAAGTCTATTTGTACGACTCTCCATTTTTCATGTTTTTTATATTAAGTTCATGGGTATTATAGCATATACTTTTTCTCTTGTAAATATTTTCTTTGTGAAATTTTGCCAAAATTCTCTATTATTCTTTCCACATTTCTCGCATCTGTATTCTGCAAATCCATAGTTAATATCACTACACCTCAAGGCTTTTTTACAGTTTCATCAACACGCCCCCTCATTAAAATAAGACTTGTTAAAAATTTGACTTGCATATATAATGCAAGTTCGATGCCAAATTATCATTTTTTATAAATTTTGACAATATAAAGGAAGAGAAAACGTTGGCATCTCAATGATTATGTAAATGGATTTCATTTTTGGCTGTGTGAAGGAAATACTACAAATCAAAAAAATATGCTTAATATGGAAGGTTTTTCTAAAGATTAGTAGTAATAAATGTATATGGAACGGATTATTATTTTAACGTGGTTTAAGGAGGATACATTATGAATCAGGATAAAAAAGTATATGAAGTATTAGAGGGATTAAATATTCAATATGATATTCATGAACACCCAGCCGTATTAACGGTAGATGATGCATTAGAATATTGGAAGGATATTGAAGGGGTTCACTGTAAAAACCTATTCTTTAGAAATCAAAAGGGTAAGATTCACTATTTAGTAGTAATGAGCCATGACAAAGCACTAGATATTAGTGACTTGGGACAAAAGACTGGAGCAGGAAAACTTAGCTTTGGGTCAGATAAAAGATTAGATAAATATTTAGGATTAAAAACAGGAGCTGTTTCGCCCTTTGGTATTATCAACGATGAGAATAAGGAAGTAAGAGTATATATAGATGAGGATATAATGAAGGGTGAAAAAGTGAACTTTCATCCTAATGTGAATACTGCAACCATAAGCATATCTTCTCATGACTTTAGAAAGTTTTTAGACCAATCAGGAAATGAAGTTAAATATATAAGTATATAAGGTATATTCAAAAAATAAATTAGTCATTTTACTGGATATTTGAATTATTTTCTTTCTTATGGAATCCTTTGCATATGTTTAATATGCTGGCTCACCATGCCTTGAAAATAATCCAAATTTCTCAGAAATATCTGACTAGTTTATTTTTTTTATATGCCTTATTTCATTAAATGAGTAGGTAGGATAGAATCTGGAGGAGGTACGGGCATTCCTCTATGAGTAATACCATAAGGAATCAATAGTCCTTCATCTGTAAGAATGCTATTTACACTTCCAAATCCATAGTGACACTCTTCATCTTTATAAGGGTGTAAAACAAAGGCTTTTATACCTTGGGGAAGTTTTTCTCCCCTCCTATAGTCAGACCAATTGCCGCCACATGGAAGTTCATCCTTTTTCCTATCATCCCAAAATTGAACATAATAGCTTGTGTTTTCCCTTAAATCGTATTGATCAATATTTTTTTCTTGAGAAATGAGCTTACCACCCATATCATAAATATGGAAAATATCACCTTCTAAACCATAAAAGTAGGAATCCTTTAATAAAATATGATCAAATTTTTCTTTAAGAATCACCTGACCACTTAAATTACATATGCCATATTTTTTTCCTTCCTTAGAAAATCTTATATAACCCTCTTCATAGACCCTAATTTTTTTATATTCTGCTGGAAGGATTAGACCTTTTTTTATATCCATTAGACCAAACTTGGCACCATGAAGACCTTCAGCAGAGCTGAGCCCAGTATATTCTCCATCTTTTAAAAAGGCAAAGAGATCGTTATGTACTCTTCCTGCATCCTTGAAATCTTCATTAGTTACTCTCTTTAGATTTGTATCTATAAAGGTATATCTTTTATTAGGAAGTTTAACAAGGCTATAGCCATTATGGAATGTATAGATCTTAATATATTCATTATCTGAAAGAATTTCTTTATCATTATCCTTATTAATTATTAAAATGGGGTCTTTGTAATATTTACTAGAAAACATTAAATTGTCTTTTATATAAAATACTTTATAACCCTCCCTATTAGAGGTATAAAATTCATTGAAACTATTTCCTTCTTTTTTATAAACTTTGCCCATTAGATCCTTAGTTTGGACCCATATATGATTTTCATCTATTACATTAATTGATTGAAAATCTTCATTAAAGAGATCATTCCCATTAAAATCATATATTCTATAGGGTGAATTTTTTCTAACTTGTTTAGAAATAATATAATCTTTTTTTACAGTTATATATAAACCTTCCTCATCTTTAAATAGATCTTTTATTAGGTGACCTTCATGGTCAATTATAGAATAGTAACCATTATTTAATGCTAAAAGGTTCTTAGTATCATTTTCTGGAAAGTATATATGACTAAATTGAGGTTTCACAATTAGGTTTGTATTTATATCTACTAGACCATATCCTTTACTTGTAAGTAGAGGATAAAGTTTTTGATTGCTATAAGCATCCCTATTAAATGAAAAGAAATAAGGAATTTGGAGTTTTCTTAATTCTTTTAAACCAATTAAGGAATATCCTCCCGTATTATAAGTTTTGGCTTCTTTATCATCTATATATACTTTCACATTACTTTTATAAATACTTCCCTTGTCCCTTAACTTGATACGGTTCTTTTTTAAAAGATCTTCATCTATAGAAAAGTTCATATCTTCAAAATAAGGTGTATTAGTTTTTTTACCTGTATTTTTTCGTGTAAAGATGGTTCTGCGCCTAAATGATGACCATTTTTTATCATATCCTAGACCTTCTAGGTCTTCCACACAGATGAATATATCCCTTTGTCCTTCTATATTATAGGTATTTAGATAAATGGTGTGGATACCTGTATTAAAGAGAACTTCTTCAGAAGATTTTTCATAAGAACCTTCAATTTGTGGTTCTGTAAAAGAAATAGAGGGAAACAATATAATCCCAAATAAACAGATGAAGCTTAAAATTAATTTTAGATTTTTCATAAGGACCTCCTAGTGGTGAAGTTTATATATTATTTAATAGTAGCAGAAATTTGAAAAAATTCCCATGTGATTTTTCATATGCCTAATATGAAATGTTCTATATGATTCATAGCGTTTAGAAGGCATCTTCAACAAAACAGTTAATAGAAAAATTCAAGCGTGTTGATTATGAAATATTTACCATATAATTAACCTTCATTTGCCTTATTTTCTCCATGACAAAATAAACTGATACTCTTACTTCTGCTTCGAGATTATCAGAACATAACTTTCTTATAAACTGTATTAATGATAATTTAACATACTTCCATCTTTTAGACGCTTGAGCATATACAAAATACAAAAGAATATATGCCATTAATGCACAGAAAAGCTGATTATATACAGCATTCTGACTTGTTCCGAATAATCTTTTTACATTTAAATTCTGTTTTATGAATCTGAAAAAAGTCTCCACTTTCCAACGTTCTTTATAAATATCAGCAATTTTTTCTGGATGAAGATACATTATATTTGTACAGACTCTGATTGTCTTTCCATTAAAATCTTTGAATTTAACAAATCTAAATCTATTATTTGTTCTTTTTTCTCCTTTTCCTAACTTACAAGTAATATCTTCTATTATTGTAGAATCCTCTTGCAGAATACTTTTTAAGGAGCTAGGATAATAGGTTGTTATATTTTCTTTTATTCTAATAACAAACCATTGTTTAAATTTTTTAAATTCATCAAAACGTGTTAATTTGCCATATGCACGGTCTTCAACTAAAATAGATTCTGAATTGGCTAATTTTTCTCCTACAGGACCATCATGCCTTGATGCAATAGTTTCTTCTACTTGTGAGGGTGTCATTTGAGTCACATTTAAAGCTATATGTAGTTTCACGCCTGATTTTTCTCCCTTAAATTTTGCCCATGGCATACGATTTTTACCTACGGTAATAGTAGTAGAATCAATAGCTAATAAATCTTTAGGAAGATCCAAAGCCCTTCTTGTTGAACGATTACATTTGTTAGCAAGTATATGAAAAAGTCTTTTTGTAATTTCATAATCTACTGAACTTGCTTTCTTTGATATAGTAGAGTAATCTACTAGTGTAAGTCCAAAATCACTCAATTTTTCAGTACTTTGTCTAAAACTTTTCTACTCACCAATAGCTGCTGCTACAAAATATTGAAGTAATGTATATACAGTAAATTTTCTAGATGTATCTTTATATCCATTATAGTGTTATTCTTTTTCATAAAGAGTACTTCTTTTCTAAAATATTTGTGTGGTTAGATACCAAATATTTTACATCAGAAGTACTCTTTTTTCTACCTTTTTATGGATAATCAACACGCTTGGTAAACGGTGTTTGGACTGTCAACATTTTTTAGACAACTTTTTTAAGGTGATTTATTTTATACTGATATGGTGTTAAATAATCTAATGACGAATGAATTCTATAGTTATTAAACCAATTAACATAATCATCTATTCATATTGGTCAAATGAAGCAATATTTTAAATGATGATGCTGGCATATAATCTTTTTCTAATGTTCAAATTTGATTTTTTGAGCAATTTAGAATACAGACATCAAATTAAAACATTCCGTTTGAAGTATGTTTTTCTTGTTGCTAAAGTCATTAGAACTGCAAGCTATGTGATTATGGCGCTGTCTGAACAATATCAGTATAACTATGTGCATGAAAGATGCTTATCCCGAGAAAAAGAAATCGAGTATTACGATGCCTCCCTCAATAAAATGTTTTTAAAATTCTTCGTAATTAAAGCATGAATGACAGTAATTTTAATTTGACGTGGAATTTTGATATTTCAAATTTAATCCATTATTTGAATATTTAAGTAAAAAAGCTTGACAATTTCAATCTACATATGTAGACTGTACTTAGATTTACACGTGTAGATTGAAATGAATAGGAGGTTCAAAAATGAACAATATCCCGAGTATATCTAATTCTGAACTAGAAGTTATGAAGTTTATTTGGAAATCTAACCCTATTACTTCTGATGAGATTATATCAGAGCTATCTCAAAAAATGAATTGGAATCCACAAACTATTAAAACTTTTATCACTAGATTGGTGAAAAAGGGAGCGATAGGGTATAACAAATCTGGTCGTAACTATCTATATTATCCTATTGTTACACATAAAAAATACATAATGACTGAAAATAAATCTTTTCTTCGAAGAGTATATAATGGAGCTATTGATAGACTATTTTGTAATTTTATAGATCAAGAGAATCTTACAAAAGAAGATATCGAAAGAATACAAAAGTTATTAGAAGATAAGAAAAAAGAGAATTCTCAAAAGTAAAATTAGAAGATAAGAAAATTCGAAAGATATAAAAGGAGTAATAGTTATGGATATTATAAATATTGGATTTATATCTGTTGTATCAGCTTCATTTACAGCAAGCATCACAGCATTACTAATCCTCTTATTTAAAATCTTATTTAAAAAACATATAAGTATACGATTTCATCACACCCTGTGGATCATAGTACTACTTAGGTTTATCATGCCTATTGTCCCAGAGAGCCCCATTAGTGTATTTAATTTTTTACCTTCTACAGAGACACAGATTAACAGTACTCTTTCAAATTTAACGTCTTCTAACAATGATATATACGATAAAATACAACCTACGCAGGATGATATAGAAATTGATCAATACACGACTTACCCTAAGGATCACCAAAGAAGTCAAAATGCTTTATCAATCCCAAGTGTTAAAGATAATGGGAGTATAGCAGACAAGTATAGCAAAACTATAAAAATACTCTCAATAATTTGGTTTACAGGGTTTTTAGTGATGATTGTAGGTTATATAATTATTCAATTTAGATTTAGAAAAAAAATAACATCCTTCACAAAACTTAGAGATCTAGAACTAGTATCTATAGTTGATAAATGCAAAAAAATAATAGGTATAAAAAGCGAGGTATATGTATACATCAGTGATGATTTTAAGAGCCCGTGTATTACAGGGGTGTTTCGCCCAAAGATATACATTCCAAAAGGGATAGAAACTAGAATAGGATACGATCAATTTCAACATGTGATTTTACATGAACTTACTCACTATAAGAGAAAAGATTTATTATATAATATCCTTGCAATAGTGGATGCATCAATCCACTGGTTCAATCCACTTATATGGATGGTTATAAAGAAAGAAAAAATTGATAGAGAGTTAGCTTGTGATGCTTATGTATTAGAGTTACTGGGTGAAGAAGAAGCCGTATCCTATGGCATGACTATTATAAAGGTTACCCGCCTTTTTCTAACAAATCAAAATCGATTGGGATTTGCAAGCTTTTTAGGTACAACAGGACAATTGGAGAGGAGAATTAATATGATTAGAAAATTTAGAAAGAATTCTTTTAAAATGAGAGCCATTGCAATAGTAGGAAGTATTATAGTAAGTGGTGCAGTACTTACAAACCCAGTTAATGCAAATGAAAATATTTTTATTACAAAATTATCTAATCAAAAAGTAGAGGCAGTATCAAAGGACAGTGGGAAGGAAAAGAAGTTTATAATAGATGCATATGAAAAGGAGTATAAAAATTTAGATAGCTTAGAAAGTGATGTGGATTTTAAGTTTAAGGTACCTGATTTTTTACCCCCTAGTTATGCGCCATGTTCACTATGGCTTATATCAAATAATAGAATAGAGTGTGGATTTGATAGCACGGATAATAGAAACAGTTTTTATTTTGATTTACATATATCGAAAGAAGATCCTGCTGCATATTTAAAAGAAGAAGCCGAGCGTTCTTTAACAGAAGTAGTTAGTAGGAAACCCCTTCAACTTGGTAATATTAAGAGCGAAAGTCTTGAAACGAAGCGATCTTTTTCTAACGATAATTCTGAAGAAAAGATCCTTCCTATAACTAAAAAATATTTTGTATTTAAGCTTGACAGCATGTTTTATGCAATAGAATATATGCGTTACAGAGGAGATGAGCTTGAGGGAGAAATTTCTTTGGCTGACATACAAAAAATGGTTGAATCCATTGAAAATCCAAAGGATATTAAGAATATCAACTATGCTGGTTGTGGGAGTAGAGCATTCGACATATATGATATTGAAGACGTTAAAAATGCAAGGAAAGCCCTTGGATTCAACTTTAAGTTACCACTAGAAACACCACATGGAGATATAGGGAGTTCATACATACTAGAGGATTCTCTTATCACACGTTACTATGGTTCAGATGTTATAGAAGTCCCTATCAAATTTACGCAAAGCAAAGAAATGCCAAAGTACTACAAACAATTTAAAGAGAAGGGCTTACTAGTGCTTACTAATAGAGACAAAAGTGAATATAATACAGCTAAAGGAGAATTGGTGACTATTAATAATAAAGAAGTTTTTAAAGAAAAACTTATGTATGGATCGCAAGAAGGTGGAAAAGGGCCATATATAGATCTTAGCTATAGGTGGCAAGAAGATGATATCTACTATTCCATTAATTTCGTTGTTGGTGATAAGACCATAAGTGATATTGATGAATATATAAAGTTCTTTATGGATGCAAAAGCTGTTGATAATAATCTCATTAAGTAATTCCATAGCAGAATGTTTTTTAAAACAGTAAAAACTAGCCTCGACGATTTCTTTAGTCAATGATTGCTAGCGTATAAAAAATTATCACCGCTACTCGACGTATTATCATCTACACAGAACGCAGAAAGCACAGGGACAGGTACGTCGGTTAATTAAAACAAGTTTTATTATGTAGATTTGATACGTTGGAGCTAATTTGTGGTATAGAGTTGGATGATTCATCTCATCAAAAGAAATCAAGAGTTGAGAGGGATGCTTTTGTTGATGAATTGTTCGATACAGCCAAAGTGTTACTATTAAGATTTAAAAATAAGAGAAGTTATTTCTAAAATGGTATCTATAGAATGGACACTTTGAAAAAAAGTGTTTAGACTATGGGTACTTTTTTTATACAATATAATATAAGAATAGGAGGCTATTAAATGAGCAAAATTTTATTCACTAAAAAAGATATTAAAAAACTTAAT
>NZ_JAOART010000033.1 GCF_025210435.1 Anaeromicrobium sp. | reverse complement strand
TTGCTTTATACAGTAACTTGCCTATAAGGGAAACTATTGAAAATCTTTGGAACCCTGGAACGTCACAACATCCTATGCTACTCCAACATGACACATGAACCTATATACGAAGATTCACACTTTCGCTTGTGACAAGGACTTGGGTGGAAAAGATTTTCAATGGTTTCCTGAAATAGGCCCGCATAAAGCAAGTTTATACACCAGAAATCTATAGAGATTAAAAATCCATTTGATTTTTAATCTCTAAATATTTATTTATAACCTTAAGGGATAATTCTTCTTTATCTGCTTCTATACACATTATTTTTCTCTTTTTAATTAAGCTTATGACCATTTCTCTGTTTCTTATCATTTCCATGGCCACAGCCTTATCATATATTTTTTCCACAGAATTACTTTTTTCATCTAACAAGGCTTCTTTATTTTCATCCCTTATAAGGACTATGGTAACTATATTATTTTTACTTATGACAGGAAGATGCTTAAGTATTTCATGGCCCTCCTCCATTATGGAGAAGTCTGTAAATAAAAATATTATACTTCTATGCTTTTCCTTTTTTTTCAGATGTAGGAAGGCTTCTTTGTAATTAGAAGTATGGTTACTACCTTCTATATGGTATAGGGTTTCTAGTATATGGTTTCTATGGGCAGGGCCCTTACCAGGCTTTACATAACTATTAACTTTCCTATTAAAGGTAGTCAGACCACATAAATCACCCTTTTGATTAGATATATCTCCTAAAAGTAGAGCTGCGTCTATTGCCATATCTAATTTTTTATGACCCCTTATTTCACCTGACATGGTTCGTCCTTCATCTAGTAGGACATGAATCCTCTGGTTCTTTTCTGGTTCATATTCATTGACTATTAGTTTATTTTCCCTAGCAGTTGCCTTCCAATTTATTTTTCTGTATTCATCTCCTACCACATATTCCCTCAGATGACTAAAGGAAGTTTTACTACCTATGGTTTTTAAGCTTTTTCTACCCGGTTCCATGAGCTTATTCTTTCCAACTAATAACTTATATTTTTTTAGATTTTTCAAATTAGGATACACCTTATATTCCCTAGGTATTGATATTATCTTTTTCAAATAAACTAATTTAAGTCTACTTTCTATTCTCATATGAATATTATTAAATTCATATGCACCTCTTTTTTTAGGGACAATTCTATAGGATAAATTACTTTTCTCCCTTGGTAATATTTTTTGTGATATTACCTCATCCATAATTTCAAAATGAAAATCAGGTACTTCATCTCTTATTTTCACCTGGATAGGTTCGTTATTTTTATTGTGAATTGTAAAATTAATATGTTCCACTTCATGAATAGATAGTTTATCATCCCCAAATCTATCTATTTCAATATTTTCATCATATTTAGTAGTCTTGTAATCATACAATAAAACTAATAGGGCTACCACATTATATATTATAAATATATAACTTGAAATATTTAGCATATGACCTAAAAGTAATGGAAATATGCCTAATCCAATAATCATTAGAAACCTTCTTGTAAATATCAAATCTATCACCAAACTCTCTATCTAGGCACTTTCACCCTATCTAGTATATTCATTATTACATTTTCTCCAAGTACCCCTTCTATCTCCATTTCAGCCTTTAAAATAATCCTATGGATAAGGGTAGGTATTATTACCTCTTTTATATCCTCTGGAATAACATAGTCACGACCCATCATGGCAGCATGAGCCTTAGCAGTTTTCATTAGAGCTATAGATCCCCTAGGAGAACTTCCTATTTCTATTAATTCATTTTCCCTAGTTTTTGATACTATGTCCACAATATATTCTATTAATTCTTCCTTTATTGTTACCTTTTGGATTTCTTCTCTGCACTTTAGTATTTCTTCCCTATTACATATGGAACTTATATTACTATCCACATTAATCATATTTAAATTATGTTTCATTAAAATATTTTTTTCAGCTTCCTTTGATGGATAGTTTATCTTTATCTTCATTAAAAACCTATCCGTTAAGGCTTCTGGTAATACATAAGTACCTTCATACTCTATGGGATTTTGAGTTGCAAATACCATATATGGCTTTGGTAGATCTAATCTTTCTCCATCTATAGTAACAAATTTTTCTTCCATGGCTTCAAGAAGACCTGCCTGAGTTTTAGGTGGAGTACGATTTATTTCATCTGCTAGTAAAAAATTAGTAAATATGGGTCCTTTCTTCATCTGAAATTCATGGGTTTCCATATTAAATATTTTAGTCCCTGTCACATCAGATGGCATTAAATCTGGAGTAAATTGTATTCTTTTAAACTCTAAATCCACACATTGGGAAATGGTCTTTACTAGTAGGGTTTTGGCTAACCCAGGAACACCTTCTAAAAGCACATTTCCTTCGCATAAAAAACTTATTAAACAATTTTTTATTGCTTCATCCTGATCTACTATTATTTTCTTTACTTCACCTATTATTTTATCTACTGTTTCCTTTGTGGTTCCTTTAACATATCCTTCCAATAGGATTCACTCCTTTTTTCTAATGTTTTCTTTAATTTTTCCATGTCCCTTATTATTTTTACAAATTCCTTATTACTAATTTTTTTCTTATTAATATTTGAACAAACTTCATGTACCCTCTTGGCCCTATTATAATTTTCTATATTTTTTTCATTCCAAGTTTCAACCCAACTTTTCTTTGATCCCATTGTGTTAAAAGCTTTTTTCACATGTAATTGTAAATCTTCATAATATATATTTATTACTTCTTCCTTACAATCAGCTTTTTTGTATAGGGATGAAACAGCCTTTAAATATTCATTCTTGTCCCTTTGAGTTTCTTCATAAAGGGGTATTATTTTTCCAAATCTAGATCCTTTATATATGAAGAATAATACTATTAATATAACTAATTGTTGTACCATTAACCTAATCCCAAAGGGTAAGTCCTCCCACAGGGAATATCTCTCTGAGTTCATATAATTATAATATTCATTAAAAATTATATTTTCATAGGGAAATTTTTCAATATAACTAAGAATATTATAGGCCTTTTCCTTATTTTTTAATAAATACCTATTAGTAAATACTTGAGCCTTTCCTATTAAAACAAATCCCTTTCCATATTCATATACTAAGAAGTCCTCTCTGGAGTCAATCTCCTTACCATAATTAATCTCCTCTAGATTTTCATCTCCCAAGTATATTATTTTTCCTCCATCTTTAATCCAATTTTTTATTTTGTCATCCTTTAATGAGAATTTTTTTCTAGGCATTACTATAATATGAATGTCCCTATTAGATCCCTTTTCCAAGTTATTGTTTTTAAATTTCACAGGACAATCTAGGTTTTTCAAAGTTTCATAGATTACACTAAGTCCCTTATGTTGTTTATTTAAAACAGAATAATCTCCACCTAAACTCTTACTCTTTCCTGAGAATGTTAAGGTAACGTATATTAATATGGCAAAGAGGATTAAAAGTATGATTATATCCTTCTTAGATTTTTTATTCAACTTTTAACACCTCACTCCATAGGACATGTATATTTTCTTTCCATCTTTTAAAATATCCAACATTTACATAGGTATCCCCATAATGGGATTCATTAAAAATTTCTACAATTCTTATAAACAAAGGGGTATATTCTATTCCTTTTCCCTTTAATTCTTCTATAAATTCATAGTTTGTCTTACTTTCATCTAGATACAGAATATGATTTTCATGAAGTTTAAGTAATAGTCCTATAAATTCAAGTCTTATACTATCCTTATATTCACCAATCTTCTCCATTTCCTTAGCCCTATTTCTGAAAGTATCACTACTAGTCCCCTCTTTTATAACTTCTCCTAGAATACTCTTTTCTTTAAAAGACATGTCCTTTGATTTTTTTAATCTTAGGACAACTAATACTACTATAACAATAATGGCTATTATTATTAACGCTAATATGACCTTTGAAACAGGTTCACTTACCTCCATAACCCGTTCCCCCACATTAGAGTGTTGAAAGAATTTTCCTAACCATTTTCCTATTTTCTCCACTATCTTTTCAATTGCCCTTTCATAATCTCTTTTTAAGTGGGCATATTCATTCCTATCTAATATATTAGATATTTCTTTCTGAAATTCTTCATAAGTTAAGTTTTTCAATTTATTCCTCTCCCATAGAATTCCTTCTTATATTTTCAAGTCTAAGTTTTAAATCGTATCCATCCTTTTTAAATCTTTGATTATAGTAAAGTATAGTTACTAATATATCTGCCACGGGAGCCACAAATACAGCTGTAAATAAATTGACAGGAATTCTGCTTAAACTAGATGCCATCAAGGTATTAGCCAAGATTTCTTCACTTCCTGAAGTAAATTTACTTATTAAAGTACCAATTAAGCTTATTTCTCCCATTAAAGCATATATGGAAAATTTTATTCCTACCACAATAATATAAAATACCATTAATATGCCAAATATCTTCCAAAATTCCCCTTTAACTAATTGTCTACTTTTCTTTAGTGCTTTAAAAAATGACAAATCTTCTAATATGGCCGTATGGATGGCAAATCTATGTATTGTCATATAGGAGTATATGATAAAAAATATGATGGCCATCATAATTACAGTTGCTATCATAATACCCACAGGAAAACCTGAACTTATTATGTATGAACTTTCTATTTCCCTTATTATAAGGATATATAAAAAGATTATTATCCCCATGCCTATTCCAAAGGGAATAAACCATATCATTCCTGCTATCGTAATTCCTATTAGTCTTGGAATAGATTTAAAGCTCACTGAAAATGCCTCTTCCACACTAACTTTCTTACCTAAAAAACTATTAGAAGCCATATTTATTATTCCCACACTCCTAGCCAAAGTGATCCCAAGGAATACACTACCTAAAATCAATATTATTAATATGCCCCCTGCAGATTTTCCTAACATTTCTACCACCGAGGATGGATCTTCTATGCCACTTCCAATTAACCCCATAACAGATACTCCACCTATTAGTGCTCCCCCAATGGCTACTACCACATATATAAGACCATATACTACTACAAATATGGCCAATGAAATCAAATTTTTCTTGTGAATGCCAAAACTCTTATCAATGACTTCTGTTTTTTCCATTATTTTATATGATTCTTCCACATTTACACATCCTTTCTCGACATAGTATTTAATTAAATTCTACTTATTACATTTTTTTCCTCCTTTTTTTTTTAATCTATATGAAAAATATTTTTATATGTAAAGTTCACTTTACATTTACAACTTTTAGTAGTATACTTCATGTAAAGGAAGCTTTACGTAAAGGGAGTTTAACATAAAGGAGGTATGTCCATTTGAAAAATAAATTAGCAGAACTTAGGAACCATAGGGAGATTTCTCAAGAAGGATTAGGAAAGATTCTTCAAGTATCTAGACAAACGATCATATCAATAGAAAAGGGAAAATATAATCCATCTTTAATTTTGGCATTTAAAATTGCCCAGGTGTTTAATTGTAAAATAGAAGATATTTTCATTTATGAGGAGGAATAAATAATGGATAAAAGTAGATTTAACAAAAAATTAATGTACCGTATAGTTACCTTTTTATTACTATCACTAATAGGTATAAGCTATGGACCAACCAGTATTAGTTTACCCTTTTTGGTTATAACCTTTATTCTTTTTTCAGCTCTTACTTATAAAAATTACAAAGAGATGAAAAATCCATCTTTTTATGAGGATGAGAGAAGTTTAAATTTAGCCTATAAGGCTGACAGCATTTCCCTTAGAATAACCTCCCTTTGTATGGTTGTTATATTCCTAGTGGGAAATACTTTACTAAATAACATAGCTTTAAAAGACCTAACAGGCTTTTTATTATTTGTAATGCTAGTTTCAAAGATAATATCTTATATGGTTTTACAAAGAAAATATTAAATATATAGATTTATTATTGATAAACTTGCTTTATGTGAGCCTACAAGGGAAACCATTGAAAATGAACATACAAAAAAGCTAAAAGACAACTTATGATAAGTTGCCCTTTAGCTTTTCAATACCAAAATCAAATTATAGAAAGGAGCTTACTTCATGAAATTTTTATAGCTTTATTAGTTTAAGATATTAATATGATACCCTAACTATTACACTCTAATCATTAAACTCCAATTTATTTTATTTTTTTATCAATTAAATCTATAGATTTTTTTATATATTCATCATTTATATTTACATTTGAGTACCACATTTCACCTTCTTTTATACCCTTAGAAAAATATTTACTCTTAATTATGAACTCTGGCCTATATTCAAAATGTAGTATATCAAAATGATTCCACTTTCCACCCCATATGAAATAATTTTTCTCAAAAATATTTACAATCTCCTGGGGATAGGATTTTAACCTTTTAGCCCCTGCTTCTTTACTAGCCCATTTCCAATAATCCCTATTATCCCTTGCTAAATCTATGGCAATACCAAAGGAATGGGGACTAAGTCTTCCCGTTCCCGATATGACCCTATAACAAAATGTTCCACTCATAGGATATACACAGGCACCTATTTTACCATTATTTTTAGCTAAGGGTAACAATTCATTCATTACATTTTTCATACTTTCTGCTGCCCTATTATTTTTATTAAACCTTACCCCCTTAGCAGCTACTAAATTCTTTTCCACATGGGCCTTACTATTTCCATATACTTCTTTTAGTAAGGCATATGATCTAATCCTTCCTGGATCAAAATTTTTCTCCATTATTTCATCTGTATGGCATAAGGGATATATTTCCTCTAACATGTCCTGTAGATCAGGATTATTCAATTTAGCAGAATAATTCTTTTTTTCCTTATCATCATACAATATCTTATTTCCAGATTTCATGATCAGATAAACCCTATTATCACTACTCACTTCCAAATCTACTATATATTCAGGATAGGCCATCATTAAAGTGAGCAAATCCCTTTTCATATTTATTTCATAGGTCATATCTGTAGAATTAGTTTCTTTAACCTTTTCCTTAGTTTCTTTCCTATTAGTGCATCCCATGGAAAAAATCATTAATACTATTATTACATATATACATATTTTTTTCATTTTCATCAGTCCTTTTGAGAATCTTTATTTTTTTATGTGCCTTATAAATTTCGTAACACTAAGCTTTCTTTATACAGTAACTTGCCTATAAGGGAAAATATATTGAAAATTTTTGGAACCCTGGAACGTCACAACATCCTATGCTACTTCAACATGACTCATGAACCTATCTACGGAGATTCACACTTTCGCTTGTGACAAGGACTTGGGTGGAAAAGATTTTCAATATATTTCCCTGAAGTAGGCTCATATAAAGCTCGTTTATAAATAATAAATCTATAGTATTATTTGTCTGAAGAACTTATTATATGCTTATAATGATAAAAAATAACAGGTCCCTTTCACCTGTTATTTTTTATCATTATAATTAAATTAAAGTATCATCCTTATGCTCATCTACTAAAAAAGTATCTTCTCTACCATTTTTAATAAAATCTAAATTTAAAAAGATGACCGTATTTACTATAATACCAAAGGACATGGCTATAGCATTTACACCTTGAACGATAACTAGTCCTATAATTGAATCTCCTAGCATTTTAAATGGACTAGTTACTACTAATACTAAAAGGCTACATACTATATTTATAAACAGTATCTTCCACCAATTTCCAGATACTAGATTTTTACTATAGCTTAAGGATTCTAATACGGTAGTTCCCCTGAGGGCTATCGATTGATATTTAAATATAACATACACAGAAATAGCTATTCCTGGTATTATTAATAATATCATCCCAATAACTGTTAAAAGAGAAGCTACTATAGCCAATAAAATAGACCCACCTATTATACTAAAAGCCTTAGAAAGGGCTTCCTTATAGGGCAAATCCTCATTTCTTATTAAATAGCTCTCAACTACATATACTACCCCCACAGTAGCAGCCACACCTAATATTCCTGTTCCAATAGCTGCAATAGGTGCCATAACTAGCGTAGGTATCATTAACATATCATTTGCCATAGATAAGGTTAATATTCCAATAAATACACCAATAGGCACGTATATGCTTAACATTATGGCCGATATGGTTTTGAACCTATTTTTAAATACATTAAAGGAATGGGAAAATATTTCCCCTATATCCAACACTCTTTCCCTTAAATCCATTCCATCGCCTCCCTATATAATCATGTATTTAATAATACACTAATATATGGATTTTTACAATATTTACCTGAAGCAGATTTTCATACTATAAATCTATATTTCCTTACTCATATCTAATTTATTTAGATTCCTTCTTTAAATTTTTTGACTTACATAGATTTTCTTCATTGTTTCCTACTCTACCACATTTAGTACATATATATTTACCCTTATTGACTAATTTTTTATATTTTTTAAAATCATCCTCCATAGAATACTCTTTTACTAATTTACATAATTTTTTACTCATATATTTTCCTCCCCTTTACATCTAACCTTTAGATACCCCCATGTGAAAATATATAAACATGAATTAATTATTTAAGGCATATGAAAGAAATAAACTAGTCAGTTCTCTGAGGGATTTGGATTATTTTCAAGGCATGGTGAGCGAGCATATTAGACATATGTAAGCGATTCCATAACGAAGAAAATAATTCAAATAACCAGTGAAATGACTAATTTATTTTTTGAATATGCCTAAGTTCCATTATCAATTTTCTTTTAAATAATTTATAAAAATCATCTTCACTCTTCATGGCAGCTTCTATTTCAAGTTCTAAGCTATTATTACTAGTAAGAATAATTTTAGCATGTTCCTTTGAAATATTTGCCTTTATATCCTTCACACTTCCATATTCATTTCTGTCAAGCATTTCACTCATTTTTAGTAAAAGGGCTAATTTTCTTATAGTATTATAGTCATCTTCACTAATTAGCATATCATATTCTTTCCAGTCCTTTTTAAACTTAAAATTCCTATGCATACCAACTAAAAATGCACACATAAGTAGTTCCCTATTAGTCAATCCATTGATCCTTGAATTTAATACTAAATAAAATCCATGTTTATGATGATTATAATAATCTACATAGATACCTATGTCATGAAGGAGGGCAGCCACTTCTAATATGGGTCTTTCTTTAGTTCCTAATTTGTGCAGATCTAATAATTCATCAAATAATAATAAACCTATTTTCTTAACTTGAATACTATGCTCCATATTCACATCATAATTTTTCAAACCATTTTCCACACTATGTCTTAATACATCTGAAACTAAATTATTATGTATATCAAAATCTTTTAAATAATTTTCATAAAAAACACCTTCCCTCAACCCATTTCCACTTACAATTAGTTTTTTACTATCTAACATATCCATAAGTACTTTCAGTGGTGCTAAACCACCAGCTATAATATCTGCCCGTTCCTTATTAATGCCTGGTACTTTTTTTCTGTCTGATAATTTTTCTTGAATTGCCTTTTCATAGGCACTCTGAAATTCTTCATAGGTTAATTGATAATTATGAAGTCTTTCTAAGGGAAATCCAATATGCTTTCTATCTATTTTAGCAACAGTTCTTATGGATCCTCCAAGGCCAATGATAGGTAATTTTTTTCCCTGTTCTAACCATTTTAATTTTTTCATTTCCTTTTTCATAAAACCTTCTAATGCCTTTAATTTTTCATGACATACCCTATGTTCTCCTAAGAAACTTTCTGTTAAAACTACAGATCCGTAGGGCAAACTTACAGATTCAACTAATTTTCTATCCCTTATCAATCCTATTTCCGTACTACCTCCACCAATATCAATCATTACAAAATCTCTACTATCAATAGTATTAATAACCCCTAAAAAATCATAGTAGGCTTCTTCCTTTCCTGAAATGACCTTTAAATCTAGTCCCACTTCCTTTTTTACTCTAAATAAAAACTCTTCTTGATTTTTAGCATTCCTAAGGGCTGCTGTGGCATAAGCATGAACAACATGGGCCTTATGGGCTTCAATAAGCCTTTTAAATAATTTTAAAACATGGATAGTCCTATTCATAGCCGGCTCTTTTAAAGTTTTTTCCTTACCCATATTTTCACTAAGTCTTACCATATCCTTTTCTTGTTCTATCATTTTATATGAATTTTTATTAGATATTTTCATTATTATCATTCTAGCTGAGTTAGATCCTAAGTCAATAATTGCAATTTTTTTCACTATATCCACCTTCTTCAAATCTATAGATTTTTGGGTTTTAAATTTGTTTTATACAGTAACTTGCCTACGAAGGTAAATATATTGAAAATTTTTGAAATTGAGGAACGTCACAACATCCTATGCTACTCCAACATGAGTCATGAACCTATCTAAGAAGATTCACACTTTCGCTTGTGACAAGGACTTCAATGGAAAAAATTTTCAATATATTTTCCTGAAGTAGGCTCACATAAAGCAAGTTTATGAACACGAAATCTATATTTATTCATCATAATTACTAGATAAAATAGGTTCAAAATTAAATGTTTCTTCCCTATTGATCATATTCTTAATCCCTTCACAAGCTAACTTACTAAAATATTCTTGGGAATTAACAATATTCTTACCCCTCTTGTCAATCTTAAAGTATTTACCTTCCCAATCCATAAATCTAGATTTTTCATTATCCAGCATGATAATATTTAAAATTCCAACAATTCTATTTTTTATTTTATTATTCTCTATAGGAAAGAGTAGCTCTACTCTTCTATCTAGATTCCTAGGCATCCAATCTGCACTAGATAGATATATTTGTTCATTACCATTATTATAAAAATAATATATTCTACTATGTTCTAAATATCTACCTACAATACTTTGAACCGTAATATTTTCACTAATACCTTCTACCCCTCCTCGTAGACAACAAATACCTCTCACAATGAGACGTACCTTTACTCCTGCATTAGATGCCCTATATAAGGCCTTAATAATGCCCTTATCTACTAAAGAATTCATTTTTCCTATTATCTTTGCCTTTTTTCCTTCTTTTGCATGTTTTATTTCATTTTCTATTAGTTTAATAAATTTTTTTCTAAGGCCTAGAGGTGCTGTTTCAATTTTATACCATTCATGAGGTTCTGAATAACCTGTAAGCATATTAAATACAGCAGATGCATCCGCTCCCATATATTCATTACATGTGAAAATCCCCATATCCGTGTAAAATCTAGCCGTAATATCATTATAATTTCCTGTACCTAAGTGAACATATCTTTTAATACCACTTTCTTCTTTTCTAACTACTAAAGTTATTTTAGAGTGGGTTTTAAGGCCTACAAGGCCATATATGACATGGCACCCTGCTTCCTCTAATCTCTTTGCCCATATAATATTATTTTCCTCATCAAATCTAGCTTTAACTTCCACTAAAACAGTTACCTGTTTTCCCCTTTCTGCCGCCTCTGCTAGTGCCTTTATTATGGGAGAGTCTCCACTTACTCTATATAAGGTTTGCTTTATTGCTAATACCTTACTATCCTTTGCTGACTTTTTAATAAAATCCACAACAGGTTGGAAGGATTCAAAGGGATGATGTAGGAAAATATCCTTTTCTGAGATGGCTTTAAATATATCTTCATAACCTATTAAATCTCGTGGTATTTGAGGGGTATAACTTGCATATTTCAGTTCATCATAACCTTCCATTCCTGCTAATTTCATTAAAAAAGTTAAGTCTATTGGACCCTTTATATAATAAACATCCTTATCATGAATTTCTAAAACTTCTTTTAAGTATTGAACCATACTATTATTCATATTGCTTGCCACTTCTAATCTAATGGCAGCACCTCTTTTTCTCATCTTTATGGATTTTTCTATCTCTATTAGCAAATCTTCTGCTTCTTCTTCCTCAATACTAAGATCTGCATTTCTTGTAATTCTATATGGATAGGCCCTTATTATTTCTTTTCCCCTAAAAATACTATTTAAATACATCATAATCACATTCTCTAATAAAATATATACAACTTTATTTCCCTTGTCTGGAATTGAAATCAATCTAGGTAAAACAGATGGTACTTGGACCGTGGCAAAAATATGTTTATCTCCCTCTTTTACATGGACACCTATATTTAAACTTTTATTCAGTATTAAAGGAAAGGGTCTACTTGAATCTACTGCCATGGGAGTTAGGACAGGATAAATATTTTCTATGAAAAATTTATTCAAAAACTTTTCTTGTGTTTCGTTTAAATCATTTGGCTTAACAATAAATAAATTGTTTTTTGAAAGATTTGGCAAAATACTTCTATTATATGTGGAGTATTCCTTTTCAACCATTTTATGAGTTCTTATGGAAATCCTCTTTAATTGTTGTTTAGGACTTAATCCTGACGGATCAGGCTTACTAAATTTTGCATTTACCATATCTTTTAATGATGCTACCCTTATCATAAAAAACTCATCTAAATTTGAAGAAACAATGGCTAAAAACTTCAATCTTTCAAATAAGGGATTATTTTTATTTCTTCCTTCATTTAATACTCTATCGTTAAATTCTAACCAACTTAGTTCCCTATTAATGAAATACTGGGGATTATCATAATTTAAGCTCTTCATCTTTAGCACATCCTCTTCTTTAGTATTGGATTATATCCAAAAACATCTTTGAATAAATATGATTTTTTTTCTAAAGCCCATTCTTCTAATAAGGTATCCTCATTTGTATAAATGTATATTATAATATCTTTTTTATCTATTTTTACTTTTATATCCTTTATTTTTTGCTTATGACTCCTATCTAATGCATCTGCCAATCTGACTATGGCTGAAAGTTTTCCTATGATTATTTTTGTTTTCGTATCTAGGCCTTTTAAATCCTGATCCTTATCAGATAATACTAAGGTGCTATGATATTTTGCAATACTTGCCACAATTTCTAAATCCCTTTCTGAGATACCTATAATACCAGTAGCCTTAATAATATTATATGAATAAATATAATGGCCATTATATTTAATATATTTTCCTATATCATGGACAATGCAAGCCAGTTGCATAATAAGTCTCTCATGGGTCCTAAGTCCATGAATTCTCTTTAAAGAATCAAATATTTTAAGACCATATTTTTCAACGGCACATGCATGTTTTTTATCATAATCATATTTTTTACCTAGAGATCTTGCAGAAGAAATAATATCGTTTATAAATATCCTTTGTCTCTCAGTCTTAAACTTGTGATCTATTAAATCACAAATGACTCCATCCTTTAGGGATACAGTAGATATATATATATTGTCCACTTTTGAAAGTTCTAAAAATTTTTTAAATATTATTAATGCAGGAATAAGAATATCAGCCTTTTCAAAGGATATTTCAAATTCCTCCACAATTTTATAGGGAGATTGATTTATCAATTGATTATATAATCCTAAAAAATCCTCCTTAGAAAAATGATCATCCGTATAATTATTGTTTAATTTTTTTTCAATACTTTTTAAGGTCTGCATGACTCCACCAAGTCCAACAAAATTCTTTTTATCCTTAAATAAGGACATATCTAATTTATCAATGTTGCTAATGAAAAATTCTTCAACAATTTTATAATAATTCAATGTTTTTCCTTCAAGGGTAGATAGGGTTTCTTTTATTCTAAGGGCCCCTAATTTAATATTTTGTGTGAAAACTAACTGACTATCCTTATACTGAGTAATGGCAATACTGCCCGTGCCAATATCGACAATAATAACACCTTCATCTTTTAACTCCTTAAAATTCACTAGGTCTTCTTCTATTCCCTTATAAGTAATAAATTTTTCCTCTGATGTATTTAATACATCTATATGGATTCCTGTTTTAATTTCAATTTGATCTAATATATAACTTCTATTGCTTGCATCCCTTATGGCACTTGTGGCCACTGCTCTATATGTTTTCACTTCATATTGGGTCATTAGATCTTTAAACCCTTTTAGTATCTCACAAACAACATCCACAGTTTCAAAGCTGATATGACCTAAAGAAAAGGATTCCTTTCCTAACATGACAGTTTTTCTTAAAGTTTCAAGTTCTTTTATTTCCCCTCCACTATTAATTTCAGCAATTTTCATTCTTATGGAATTAGATCCTACATCTATAGCTGCTATAATTTCTTTTTTCTGATTTCTCATAACAATGACCTCCATTTGTAGTAATCCTATATTAAATATTATGTATTTTCTGTCAATTTCCTCTTTTTTCTTACATATTTTTCAATGAGATTAAATAATATAGATTTATTAACCCTAAGCTTTCTTTATACAGTAACTTGCCTACAAGGAAAGATATATTGAAGTAGGCTCACTTAAAGCAAGTTTAGAATTAATAAAGGGATGTTTCCTAAGAAACACCCCTTTACCATCTAAGCTCCTAACAAGCTCATTATATTTTTTAATTTTTCCACTGTCTCTTTCTTTTTCTCATCATCTATTAATACTACAGCTCCCCTATTACCGTCTACTAAGGCTTCCCCTATTTCTTCTAAAGCCCCTAATAGGTCATCTAAATTGCATACTTGGTAACAATCCTTCTTTAAAGATTCCACTAGATTTCTCATTTGGACTAATATCTCTTTTAACTTAACTTGTTTATCCTCTGTAGATTCCTCTAAATTAATATTAAAGATTTTATTATAATCCTTTCCTTCCTTTTTCAATTCCTTATCTATTATTAGTACTTCTTCCTTATTCTTAAATTCTTTTAAATGTTCTAATATATAAGCTCCTTCTTGTGTGTCCCTAGTTAAAGCTTGTATGCAGCGCTTCAAACTATGATATGCGCCATTAGTATCACATATGAATTTTATATGAACATTTTCTTCTTCTAGTTTATATTGATATAAAGCATTTGCCATGTTTCCTAGTACCATTCTTAAAGGTACATATTTATTGTTCTCATCCCTTTCCTTATTATGTGGGATTTTACACTTAAAATGCTTAGTATATTTTTTAATTGCTTCGCCATTAAGATTGGTAAACTTTTCACAACAAAAACTTATTTCATCCACATATTCTTTTTCAAACTTAACATTAGTTTCAAATTCTACATTTTTAATAGTTGAAGCTATTAAAACAGTTATAGTATTCTCTTTTATTTTTGCTTTTTTAATCATTTTTGTTGCCCCCCTTGATGTATATGTATATTTTTTTGTTTGACTTTGTATTTTATTTAACATACTATCCTTAATTAAATAATACACTATTTTTTGAATTTATACAATATTTACCTTGAATATTTTTTCTGAATATACTGTATACTTTATAGCGTAAAAAAAAGTTATAGGATATATCCCATAACTTTAATACTTAACATATTTAAGTGGATTTAATGGTACATTATTTTTTCTCACTTCAAAATGAACATGGGGTCCTGTGGATCTTCCCGTATTACCCACTTTAGCAATTAATTGTCCCCTTTTTACAATGTCTCCCTTTTTAACAAGTAAAGAACTACAATGACCATAATAGGTTTTGTATCCATTACCATGGTCTAGCATAACTAATTTTCCATAATTACCCTTCCACCCGGAGAATACTACCTTTCCTCCTTGAGCAGCTTTAATAGGGGTTCCTATTTTACTTGCTATATCTATACCCGTATGTCTTCTTCCCCACCTAGTACCAAATCTAGAGGTCATAGTTCCCCTTGTAGGATTATATAAATTGCCAGAGGCCACATTAAACACTCTTTTCTTAGTACCCGTTATGACAATCATTTTTTCTGGCTTAGATATTACACTTTCTTTTAATAGGGTTCTACTTTCTTCTTTTCCATTAAAACTTGTTACTTCTGCTTCTATTTGTTTCTTTCCTTTTATACCTTCTTTTTTTATTTTTTTGTCTCCCTCATATAGAGCACTAGATTTTTCATATTCTATATTATAATCTATGTCTTCTTCATATGATACTAATTCTATAGTTTTCACATGAACATAGGTTTTTGGCACATTAAGCTTTATTTCTTGTCCTATTTTTAATCTTTCTATATTTACATCTTCATTTGCCTTTTCTATTTCTTCTAGGGGCATATCCAATTTAATAGCTATATCCCAAGCCGTGTCTCCCTTTTGAACTTTGTATATCTTTTCTTCTATTCCACCTGTTAATATGTACTCTACAGCTTCATGATCTTCTTTTAACCCGTTTACAGGAACCTTAATTTTTTCAACCTTCACATTTTCCTTAAAAGTAGCTTCCTTTATTTTGCTACCTTCTATCATATATGATTTTTTAACTTCTTCTAATACGTCTTGAGCCGTTTCCTCATCCTTTAGTACTACAACTTCTTCCCCATCTATATTTATGGCAAAACCTTCCACATCATAATTTAGT
The DNA here is from genome assembly GCF_025210435.1 of Anaeromicrobium sp. GTDB lineage: Bacteria > Bacillota > Clostridia > Peptostreptococcales > Thermotaleaceae > Anaeromicrobium. The sequence goes on along the minus strand of NZ_JAOART010000033.1, from coordinate 48,906 downwards.
AAGTTTGATAATATGCTAATCATATCTTTCTCAGATGTTAATTGATCCTTTGAGGCATTTATTTTTTCAAATTCTAGTTTATTATTGTCTACAATTTTAATTCCAACTTTTTCTTCTACCTGCTTTTTCATTTTATTTAATTCATCTTCTAATAGAACTTTATTTTTTACTATACCTACTACCTTGCCATTTACCTTAACTTCATATGCACTATTAGCAAATAGAGTATATGAAATTATCATTAGTACAAAGATACTTATCCCTATAGATACTTTTTTATTTTCATTTATTATTTTTTTCAAATCCACTCTCATCAGCCTCTTCCAATCAAAGAATCATTCTTTAGCATACTAACATATAAATATTAAGAAAGTTTGAACAATGCCTTATTTCCTTAATAAAAATTCACACAGATATATGATATCATATTTTTACTATTTTCTAAACGGTCTTAGAGAATTTTTTTAATAAACTGGAAATAAATACATGGAAGGAATTTTAATATTTTTGGCTCATAGCCTTGAAAATAAAAAATGTATAATTTTCTTTATTTTTGAATTTTCTTCTAACTGCAACTTATATAATAAAAAATAATATATTTTCTAATACTATCTTTATAGGTATTCAAAAATTTAAAAATCTAAGGAGGGATTCTCATGAAAAGGATGCTCTTTATTTTTGGTTTAGTCTTATCATTAATCATTGGAGTTTCCTGTACTCAAAATCCTGCTCAAAAACCTGTAAAGGGAGTAGCATCTTCTGTTTCAAAAGCTGGAGACATAAAAAAGATAAAAATTACTGCTGATAATTGTAACGTAAGAACAGGTTGTTCACCAGATGCACCAGTCCTTCAAGCATCAGATAAAAACAAGACATTTGATGTAATAAATCAAGTTGGTGACTGGTATGCTGTAAAACTTCCTGACAATAGGATTGGTTTTGTTCCTAAGGGACAATGTAAACCAATCGTGCCAGATAGTATGGATAGAGGTAAAGCTCCTGCTCCCGGAACTAAGCCAACTACTCCAGGCACTACACCAGGAAATATACCAAATTATGGAACAGGTAATGGAACTGCCAATGGAACAGGTGGAACATCAGGAAATACTGGTACAAATGCTACAAACAATAATAATACAACACAACCAACTACAGATACAAATTCCAACTCATTAACTGCTCAAGAAAAGGAAATGGTGGATTTAGTTAATCAAGCTAGAGCTCAAAACAATTTACCAGCCTTAAAAGTAGATATGGAGTTAACCAAAGTGGCTAGGACTAAATCTCAAGATATGATAGATAACAATTACTTTAGCCATAATTCACCAACCTATGGTAGTCCCTTTGACATGATGAAAAAATTTGGCATAAATTATGTTAAGGCAGGAGAAAATATTGCTGGTAATCAAAGCGTAAAGGGTGCTCATGATACTCTAATGAATTCTCCAGGTCACAGAAAAAATATATTGAGTCCAGATTTTACTCATATTGGAATAGGAATTAGAAAAGGTGGACAATATGGAAATATGTTCACACAGATGTTCATTAGTAAACCTAAATAAAAATTTAAATTTTCGTAAAATCATAAAAAAAGGCGTTTAGAAATTTTATCTAAATGCCATTTTTTATGTTAACTATTTTTATTATTTAATTTTTTTATCCATTTATGGTTACACTATTCTTATGAATAGAGTCTTTCATCCCCAATGAATTGTCATTATTTTTATACATATGAAAATTTTCAGTCATATTGTTGGGATATGACCTATGTTATTAAATCCCTATCTGTTATAATATATAATAACATGGCTAGAAATTACATTTGTGCCAGTTTAGATTATTAATACTTAACATATTATTATAATCTAACTATTAAATTTCAAAAAAATTTACTATAGGGGGGATATTATGCAAAAGGATGCAAATATCGATTGGAAAAATCTCGGTTTTGGATATACGAAAACAGATTTTCGTTATATATCTATTTGGAAAGATGGAAAATGGGATGACGGAAAACTAAGTGAAGATAATATGCTTACTATGAGTGAATCCTCTACTGGATTACATTATGGACAACAATGTTTTGAGGGGTTAAAAGCCTACAGAAGAAAAGATGGTACTATTCAACTATTTAGACCAGATGAAAATGCAAAACGTTTTAATAAAAGTGCATCTCGCCTACTTATGCCCGAAATGCCAGTAGAAAAATTCATAGATGCATGTATGCAAGTAGTTAAAGCTAATGAGCATTTTGTACCCCCATATGGTACAGGAGCTACCTTATACCTTAGACCATTTTTAATAGGCGTTGGACATAATTTAGGAGTTAAACCTGCTCCTGAGTACATATTCTGTGTATTCTGTTGTCCAGTTGGTGCTTATTTTAAAGGTGGTATGACTCCAGTAAACTTCATGATAACTGAAGAATATGATAGGGCTGCACCTCATGGTACTGGTGATGTAAAAGTTGGTGGAAACTATGCAGCAAGTTTATTAGCCCACGAAGATGCTGTTAAAAAGGGTTTTGCAGATTGTATATACTTAGATGCTCAGACTCAAACTAAAATTGAAGAAGTTGGAGCGGCTAACTTCTTTGGTATTACTAAGAATGATGAGTTTATAACACCAAATTCACCTTCTATCTTACCAAGTATAACTAGATATTCGTTGATGCATGTTGCCAAGGAATATTTAGGGCTAAAAGTACAAGAAAGAGATGTATATGTGGATAAACTAGAGGAATTTAAAGAAGCTGGTGCTTGTGGAACGGCAGCTGTTATCACTCCAATCGGAGGAATAGAGTATAAGGGAAAACTACACGTATTTCACAGTGAAACTGAAGTAGGCCCTGTAACTAAAAAACTTTATGATACTTTATATGGAATCCAATTTGGTGATGTTAAAGCTCCAGAAGGTTGGATATACGAAGTTAAATAAGGCATATGAAAGAAATAAACTAGTCAGTTCTCTGAGGGATTTGGATTATTTTCGAGGCATGGTAAGCGAGCATATTAAACATATGTAAGCGATTCCATAAGGAAGAAAATAATTCAAATAACCAGTGAAATGACTAATTTATTTTTTGAATATGCCTATAGATTTCGTAATACTAAGCTTTCTTTATATAGTAATTTTCCTGAAATAGGCACACATAAAGCAAGTTTATAAATACGAAATCTATAATATGTTCACAAAAATAAGAGGGTATTTAAAACCCTCTTTATTTTCATATTACATGACCTTTTGAATTTCATCATATTTATACTTTTTAATTAATTTTTCATTTCCTTGGGTCATTACTAATAAGCTTACTTCATCATCTTTGATCTTAAAAACTCTTCCCTTTTGCTTAGTACCAATAACATTAACTGGAGCATTTGTTTTTAATGGTTTTACAAATTCACAACTACAAGAAGTGCATTTCGCTTCATCCTTATGAATTTTTCTACATTCAGGACAATAATAAAGTTTCGCCATCTTACATTTCCCCTTATCATAAATTTTTGTCACTATATATATTCTATAAATTGTCAGAATTTCCTTTTTATTTCGATAATTCTATCAATTGTTTTTTTTATTTCAAAAGGGCCCTCAACCTAGGCCCTTTGTATTAACCAGCAATTTTTTTATTTTTTTCCTTTTCTAATGAATTAAAATACTTTTTAGTTTCTGACGATATTACTTTACTAAGTAATATTAATGCTATTAGGTTTGGTATGGCCATAAGTCCATTTACAATATCAGCTAAAACCCATATCATATCTAACTTTAAAAAGGCTCCACACCCAACTAATAATATATATGTATATTTAAAAGGTTTAATTCCTTTTACTCCAATTAAGTATTCTGTACATCTTTCTCCATAATAATTCCATCCTAATATGGTAGTAAATGCGAAAAATACAAGACCTATAGTTACTATCCATTTTCCAAACATGGGCATACCAATTGAAAAAGCATAATTTGTCATGGCCGCTCCTGCATGTTCACTACTCCAAGCACCAGTCATAATTAATACTATACCAGTCATGGTACATACTATTATAGTATCAAAAAAAGTTCCTGTCATAGATACTAACCCTTGTCTTACACAAGAATTAGTTTTAGCAGCAGCTGCTGCAATAGGTGCACTTCCAAGTCCAGATTCATTTGAGAATACACCCCTTGCTATACCATTTCTAATGGCCATCATTAGGGTAGCTCCAACAAATCCGCCAGTGGCAGCCTTTCCAGAAAAGGCACTATTTATGATAATTACTATGGTTTGAGGCAATGCATGTATATTCATGAAAATTATGGATAAAGATCCTAATATATAAAATAAAGCCATAAAAGGTACTATCATTTCTGATATTTTAGATATACTCTTTATACCACCTAAAGTAACTGCTGCAACTAATATGGTAAGTATTATGGAAGTTACTATGATTGGTATATTAAAAGCTAAATTTGCTGCATTAGTAATTGCATTGACCTGTGGAAAGGTTCCTATTCCAAAGAAGGCTACTCCTACTCCAAACAATGCAAAAATTTTTCCAAGCCATCTATATTCCTTTCCCAATCCATTTTCAATATAATACATAGGACCACCAGATATTTCCCCATTAATATCTATAGTTCTATATTTAACAGCGAGTAAACCTTCTGCATACTTAGTGGCCATACCAAAGAATGCTGCTATCCACATCCAAAATAATGCCCCTGGTCCACCAACCTTTATGGCAGTGGCAACCCCTACAATATTTCCTGTTCCTATAGTTGCTGCTAAGGCAGTACACAGGGCTGCAAAACTAGAAATATCACCTTGTGTTTCATCATTACTCTTCTCTTTACTAAACAGGTACTTAATAGCTAAGGGAAGTTTTAGTATTTGAATAAATCCTAATTTAAAAGTTAAATACATTCCTGTAGCTACTAATAAAATTAATAAAGGTAGTCCCCATACAAAGGAGTCCACCTGGTTTAAAATTTCTGTCAATTTCTCCATTGGCTCATACCCCCACATATATTATATTTTGGTTTTATGCTGATAAAGTAAATATATGTCATAAGGAGAAAGAGTTTATTCAATTTTTTACCTTAGTCAGGTAATATTGTGTCAAGTATAATGAATCTTTTTTCATTAAATAATAAAGGCCAAATCACATGATTTGGCCTCTTTAATACGAAGTAACTAGCAGTCTATATCCTTATATATTAGCAGTCTGCTTTTACTCTGTCCTTTTACCTGAGAGATTCACCCACAAAATGGGCTTGCTCCTTCGGTGCTCTTAATAGAGGCTCTCCAGAGACTCGTCCGATAATGGTCCCGTTTTAAAAAAACACCTGAAAGTTTCACTTCTTCGGCGGCATAAGCCTTCTCCCACTATCATCATCCGATATTATTCAATTTTACCAGCACCCAAATTATAACATATGATAAAAATTTATTCAATATTTTTATATTTATAGATTTCGTAATACTAAGTTTTCTTTATACAGTAACTTGCCTACAAGGGAAAATATATTGAAAATTTTTGGAATTGAGGAACGTCACAACATCTTATGCTACTCCAACATGACTCATGAACCTATCTACGAAGATTCACACTTTCGCTTGTGACAAGGACTTGGGTGGAAAAGATTTTCAATATATTTTCCTGAAGTAGGCTCACATAAAGCAAGTTTATAAATACGAAATCTAGAATTTAAACCTTGTCTTATAGGATTGATTGTACATACATATACCCAAGCTTTAAACCATAGTATATGACTATACATCCACATACCATATTTAATTTTTTGAGTACCCTTTCATTAAATAAATGGCTAAAATGTGATACAAAGGTACTTATACCTAAAAACCAAAGGGCAGATGCCATACAAACTCCCATAATAAACAAATTAGATTTATCTGGTGGTAATGAAGCTCTAAATCCCCCTAGTAATAATGATCCATCTATTATGGCCTGTGGATTTAACCATGTAACTACAAAACAAGTGCTTATAACCTGCCATAGAGGTTTATCCAAGTCCATTTCGCCAGACAAATCTGGCTCTGATTTTATAAGGCCATATCCTATGTATATGACAGCCATACTCCCAACCAATAATATTATTTTTTTAATGAATAAACTTTTATCAATTAAAATTCCCACACCATAAAAACAAGCTAAAGCTAGGGATATGTCAAAAAATATGGTAGATAAAGCCACTTCATAGGCACGCTTTTTACTTTTACTAATAGCCGTGTTTATCACATATAAATTTTGCATTCCTATAGGTGCCACATAGGCTAACCCCAGCATAATTCCCTGTAATAAATATTTAAACAAAATTCCCACCTCCTATCTATAAGTCATATGAACATTATACAGGATATTGTCATTTTTATCCATATGAGTACCAACTACTTTCATTCCCAATGACTGAAATACATGAGGATATTTTATATAAACAGAAAAAAGCCCATCCCTCCGATGAGCTATAATCTTAAATATATGAAGTAATCAGATGGCAATACCTTGAGTAAATTTTACGGCTTAGGTCTGGTTGGTTTTCCCAGGAAGATACTGGTCTGTCGCCAGATCAGCGGTTTCCCTTTACTTCTTCCTATGCTATGCATTACCAGATTACCACTTAGTCCGTACTTTAATCCTCAAAGTATCTCAAAAGAACAGTCTAGGAGCTTTCCTCAACAGTCAAGTCATTTCCTAGCCTCTTTTGCAGAACAGGTTTCAAATAGGAAAAAATATTATTTTATTGGCCTATAAAACAATATCATAACTATTTATCCCCCATATTCCACTCAAGGCAGGCTACTCTACACGTAGCACATATTGAACCACATTGTAGGTTTAATCTTAATAAAAAAATTACTTTTATTAAGTCTCCACGAAAAAAAGGGTACACGCCCACATGCCATTGTGAATCGCCCTCTTTTTCTTACTCCCAGCACTCACCCTCAACTGGGCGTTGTAAGCAAATACCAGGAGCTTCATCGATATGCCCTCTGACGGATTTTTAGGCCCGCCTTCAGAAATGTATGATCTGACTAGAATACTGCACCATCTGCACTTATTCGTAAGGAGTATTATATGATATATTAATTATAATGTCAAATGTGATTTATTCCCTTTTTTTAAATATCATAAAGTAGAGACTTTATAATGGCAAAATACTCTCTTATATAATACTTAGGAATTTGATAAATTTTAGTTTTAGATACTATACTATAGGATTCAAATCCTATTTCTTTAGCCAATAGGCCTGCTCTAAATTGATGAAATCTATTAGTTACTATACCTAATCTTATCTTCTCTTTCTTTTGTTTCTTTCTTAAAATATCATAAGTATTTTTCAAATTTTCATAGGTACTAGTAGATTTATCTTCTTTAATTATCCTATCCTTTGATATTCCCTTATTTATTAAATATTTCTCCATTGCCAAAGCCTCTGATGTGGCTTCATCAGGTCCTTGACCTCCGGATACAACAACTTGTATATGTTTATTTTTTTCTAGATATTCATAGGATTTATCTAACCTTTCCCTTAATGTTACTGACAGCTTATCCCATTTTAATCCTGCCCCTAATACTACTACATAATCTACTTCCTTATATTCTTTAGATACCCCATTTATAAGAATTAAACCTTCTATTAATATAAAACTTAAAAACCACAGTACTCCTAATATTTTAAATAGGCTTATGATTTTCCTTTTCATATGATTTCCTCCTTCTACACCCTTCATCCTACATTATAACTTAAATTTTTCCCAGAATAAATAAAGAATAAAATCATACTTTAATACTATATTTTATAAGATATGGCAAAAAAAATCTTAGGAAATATATCCTAAGCAATTTCATAAAACAAATAAGGAGGATTATCAAATCCTCCTTACTCTCCCTATCTAGAATAAAATTCTACAACTAATTGATCATTAATTTCAATAGGTACATCTTTTCTGTTTGGCATACTAGTTAATTTTCCTGTAAATTTGTCCACATTCATTTCTATATAGGGTAGATTAAATCCATTTCCTTCTTGGAAATTTTCTTTAAACATACCTACTTGTTGTGATTTTTCTCTTAAGCTTAACTCATCCTCTACTTTAACTTTGAAAGAAGGTCTATCTACCTTTTTACCATTAACTAGAATATGTCCATGATTTACCATTTGTCTGGCTTGACGTGATGAACTAGCAAATCCCATTCTATATACTAAATTATCTAATCTACATTCTAAAAATTCTACTAAAACTTCATTAGTTAATCTAGGAGAATCCATTGCCTTTTCCACATATCTTCTAAATTGTTTTTCCATCACTCCATAGTAAGCTCTTAACCTTTGCTTTTCAAGAAGCTGACGTCCATAATCTGAAAGCTTTCTATCAGCCCTACTAGTACCTTTTTTTGCACGGTTCATTGCCTTTGGATGTCCACATACATTTAAACCTAATCTTCTACATTGCTTAAAACGTGGCCCCCTCATCTTAACCATATTATCCCTCCATATTATCATTAATATTTTTGCCGCGGTAATATATCAGATAAATATGCCATTTCATTAGTTTAATATTTCTCTACATGGATTTTTTATTAGGGCAGGGAAAATCGAGAATTTTTCCCTGCCCTAACAAAATAAACTTTTTACTTTCCTAGATGACCAGTCTAAGAGATTTTTAAAAGCGTAAAATTTTCGGCGTTTTATAATAGCAAGATATACATACGCCCTAATTTTCATTAATCGATAATGATTATCATTACCACATATTTATTATATCCTCATCTTTCCATTTTGTAAATAGGAAATTATAACTTTTTAAATAATTTTTAATATACTAAAAAAAGCTCTATTCCCACATTTGGACAAGAGCTTCTTCCTTATAAAGGAAGGTAAATATATTTTGAATTTTCACCAATCTATGGGGTAACCATATGCTCAGCATAATAAACATGACATATGAACCTAATTCTCACACGATGAATCTATAATCCTATTTCATAAAAAGGGTTGAAAATGATTTAATCACTTTCAACCCTCATATTTTAATTATATAAAACTAAATAAAATACCACATTCCTAAATAGTTAGCATGTCAATTAGTAGGTCTATTCATATACAAGAGAGAATATAGTTGTTACCTTAATAGGAAAATCGAACTACATTACTTTGGATTCTGTAGAATTTTCATTGACATAATTATCTTGTAAAACCATATTATTTTCTTTCATTTCCAAGTTATCTAACTTAATTAATATTTTTTCTACTATTTCTACTACTCTTTTATCCATTTTAACGCCCCCCTCTTACTTATATATATTTCTACATTAAAACGAAAAATCCTACATTTTTTTATCGCAAATTTCGACATTTGATTTTGGAATATAATATATGAAAAACAGCCCCTTCTTAAACGGGACTATCTCCTATCTAAACTTAGGTATATGAAAAAAATAAACTAGTCAGATCTCTGAGGGATTTAGATTATTTTCAAGGCATGGTGAGTGAGCATATTAAACATATGTAAACGACTCCATAACGAAGAAAATAATTCAAATAACCAGTGAAATGACTAATTTATTTTTTTAATATACATTACTCCATTAATTCAGCTTTCCTATATATTTCATCCACCCCATCCTTAGACATGATCATGCACAAAATATATGCAATCAATATGATTCCTGGAATATCTACTAATAATCTAGTTAGGGCAAATGGAACACCTAATGCTGACATTTCAAATAAAAACATGGGAATCTTGGTAGTTGACCACGCTCCAATAAATATGAGTACATTGCTAAATTTCACTCCCTTTTTCATAAATACTCCTGCCACAGGAAAAGCTCCATATAAGGGCCCTGCTGCTGCTGATCCTAATAGGATAGCTAATACTATTCCCTTTAATCCAGACCCTTGCCCCATATATTTCATCATCATTTCCCTTGGAACCCATACATCCAATAATCCTAAAAGGATAAATACAGGTGGTATAACAAGAATCATCTCTTTGATACTATATGAAACAACACCAAGGGCCTTCATTCCTAAATTTTTATTAATAATAGTCATAATCCCTATTATTAATACTGTTATTAAAAAAAATCTATATCTTTTTAAAAGCTTCATATACCTGCCACCACCCTTCCTATTATATAAGCCACTATAAATGAAAATAAAAAGGCAAAAATATTTCTTAATATTGTAAGCCTCTTTCCAAAATATTTTATTTCAACGGGCATAGTCACAACTCCTACCATCATTAGTGCAGATATAAAAGCACCTATTTGCATATACCCAGCACCATTTTTAATAAGCATAGCCGCCGTTGGAAAGGCAACAAAACCAGGAATTAATGTAATTCCTCCCACACAGGCTGATATAACAACTCCAATCCATCCTGATTCTTTACCTAATAGATTAGATATTAGATTTGGATCTAAGACAGCTAAAAGTATTCCTACTAACATGATTACACCTAAAAATTCAGGTAATATATTTAAAAATGCTCTCCATGCCTTTCTTAATGCTTTTTTAGTTTTTCCCTTATCCTTTTTAAAGGATATTACAACGAGTACAATTGTAAAAAAATACATGCCATAAGTACTCAATATACATACCTCCCTTTGTCACATAACATATATTAGTATTTTAGCATATATTTACTTCATAAAATCATATTCCTTTTTCTCTCTTGTACAAACTTTTTTCTACACAAATGAGCATTCCCATCAGACATATAAAAGATCCCTATCCTTTAATATAGAGACCCCGTTATACTATAAAAATATTAATAAATGTCTTTATCTACTAAGTTTTTTCTTTCCTTCTCTAGTTATACCTACAACAAGATAAACTCCTTCTTCTATAAACACTAAGGATTATCCCAATAGATATAGCATGTATTATACTCAACATTCCTCCATAGCTCATAAAAGGAAGAGACATACCAATAAGTGGCATACAGTTTAGATTCATCAATATATTAAATGCAAATTCAATAAAAATCATACTAAGTAAACCACCCATCAAAAGCTGTCCATACAAATCATTAATTTTACTAGTAATATATATCATTCTTGATAAATATATTCCTACAGCCCCTATTAAAATTATCACTCCTGTCCAGCCAAATGCATAAAGGATATAATTTAGTAAAAACTCAGTATGGACCAAAGGAAGAGTTTGTTTAGGAAAAATAAATCCTTGTCCAAATAATTTTGCAGATTGTATTATATTATGTATCTGCATATTTGTATATCCTGCTCCTTGAGGGTCTTTATAATAGTTTATATAAGAAAACAATCTAACCATTCTATAAGGATATGCTATGATTAAATGTAAACACCCTAATATACTTACAACGATTGGAAGAACAGTATACTTTTTTTTCATTCCTGATAAAACAGCCATAATCATAAAACCTACATAGTATAAAATCAGGCATGCCGTAGATGGAAATATGAACATTATAAATGACGGAATTATCATTAATAAAAAAAACTTTAACAGGCTATTACTCAGTTTAAATGTCACTTTAGATTTAAATGTGACTGAAATAAAATCATCATTATCCTCATTCCAATTCCGCTGGCTAAATATCCCTGCTAAAGCAATCACAAATAAAAAAGGGCTGATCCCTATAAAATTAATAGTATTTCCTAAAATCCTAAGCATAGGTCTCCCTAAAACATATTCTCCATTAAATATTGTAATTAAACATATAAGTAGTGTGCCGGCAAATAAATGATATGAATATCTTTTCAATTTACGATAATCAAAATAATATAGTAAAACAATACAAAACGTCCCTGCTAAACCATATCTAATACTGTTATAAAAAGCCCATTCATATCCATTATAGCTTTTTAATAAATACATTATAAATATACCTAAATTGACAAAAGTTAAAGTTAAAATCAATGTAATCCAATCTGGTGTTCCTTTATGGGCAACATTTAATTCCTTTCCTACTAACATAGGCTCTCCCATACGGTTGATAGCATGCTTAAAAGCTTCTTCCTCAGACAAACCATCTTCTATATATTCATCAGCTACATCATAAATATGTGAAGTTAATTCTAATCCTATTTCTTTATGGGCTTCTTTATATTTTACATGACTACATACTTGAGAAAGATACTCATTAATATAGCTATTATTTTCTACTGACATACAATTCCCTCCCATAAAATTTTATTTACGGTAGAACTAAATAATGTCCATTCTTTTTCCTTTTCTTTTAATTCATCTCTCCCTTTTTTAGTCAATTTATAATATTTTCTCTTTCTTTTTCCGTCACTTTCATCCCAAAAAGATGTTACTAATCCATTTTCCTCTAGGGTGTGCAAAATTGGATATAAAGTTCCTTCCTTAAAAGAAAAGACTCCCTCTGATCTTTTTTCAATTGCTTTAATCATTTCATAACCATACATACTTTTTTGATCAAGAAACTTTAAAATTAAAATAACCGTACTTCCTTTGAGTAGTTCTTTATTAATCTTCATATATACACCTTCTGTAAAATATTTTTTTTATTCATTTTCAGGTAATCATTGTAATATAGCACATAAATAATAGTGATATTGTATACCTAGTAAATCTATGTATCCTTTCACTAGGTATATAATATCACTATTGGTTAAAATTGTAAATAAGTATTTACTACAAGAAAATGGGCACAAGACTGTCAACAAAATATGCAAATTTAGATTTACAGATAAACTCACTTAGGGAAGGTGATTCCCTTATGGTTTGGAAACAAATTTATAATCTTAAGGAATAAAAAATCCTAGACAAGTTAAGACTTGACTAGGATTTTTTATTCCTTAAGATTATTAACTACAATTTAAATCCAGAAACAGTATCTACTAATTTTTTAGCACTTTCTAAATTATGTTTTATAGTAGATTTTATATTGGTTAACTCTTCTACCATATTTGATGTTTTATTAGCAATACTTCCAACTCCATCAGTTCCTTCATTTATTGTTACTGCCACTTCATTTATGGCATTGGTTATTGATTCTATGGATTCTTGTAGATTTGAAGTATTTTCATTAAAATCTTCTATGATAACCTTAAAGAATTCTGCATCTTTATGGTATTGCTCACCTACTTGAAGTAATTTTTTATAATCGTCACTAACATCTTCATCAATATACTTAAGCATATTTTGTGAGTTACTTACTAAATTCCCCACCGATCCATTTACACTTTCTACCACTTTTTGTATTTCAGCAGCTGCTTGTGCAGATTGTTCTGCTAATTTTCTTATTTCATCTGCTACTACTGCAAATCCCTTTCCATTTTCTCCTGCCCTAGCAGCTTCTATTGAAGCATTTAATGCAAGTAAATTTGTTTGAGCCGTTATGTCTAATATGTTGTCCTATTGGCTTAAGTATTTCAGATTTTGGAACTTCCACTGCTACAGTCCATCCATTATATAATTTAGAATAAGCCAATACCTTTTCTACCCCATTTAAATTTAACTCTATATAACCCTTATTATTTTTATCCATTTCATCTATGACGAAGGTTAAATCCCCATCTTTGTCATTCCTTAAACCGTAAGTTTCATCTTCTCCAACATATTTGGGATGGTATATGTAATCATAATCCATATCCATAAGAAAACCATAACCCGTTTCGTATAATTCCATTTTTTTGATTTTATCTTTTATGTCTTCTATGGAAATATCTATTCCTAGAGTTCCTATTAAAATATCATTTTTGTATATTGGAACACTATATGTAACCACATCTATTCCTAAAACAATATCCTCAGATACACTAAGCCAAATCCCCTTATTTGCTTCTATGGGAGCATAATAATATTCCATTTCTTCTTCATCTTCAAACCATTCTATCAAATCATCATCTGGGTCACTGTCCACCCACACAACATTTCCATCTAATTTCTCGTCTGCATACCAAATCTCATAAGCTTTATTGCCTAATAATTCTGGATTAAAAGTTAAATATACACCTTGAACAGGAGTTGTCTTAACAAAGTCTGATAATAAAGAACCTACTTCTTTATGATATTCTTCTTTCACGTATATAATATCATTATTAACTTTTCTTAAATCAAAGGTATTTATAACAGCTAATTTTAATGTATGAACGCCTGATTCCACTTGCCTAATTTGGTCATTAAAAATCCCAGCTTCAGCGGCTGCTTTAAACTCTAATTTTTCATTGGCTTCTTTTTTTATATAACTAGAACTCTTAATAATACTTAAAGTACCTAGTAATACAGATACAATTATACTGCACACCATAATACTTAACATAATCTTTGTACTAATTTTTCTCATCTTATGTAGTTCTCCTCTTAAATATATTAATTTCATAATAAAATTTAGTTCTAATCCTTTTCTATAAAAAGTCCTAGTACCTAGGATTATGGACCCTATGGTTCCCTTATACTATTACTACTGCAATCTAAACACTTAAACTATAACTTAATAACCCTATAATCTGGAATTATATATTAAAAACACCTCATATCCATAGTCTTAATATAATTTTTTCAGTAGGCGTACCTTTCTATTTTGAAATTTTTTACTGACAATACAAATATTAACATTTTTCTTCATTCGGTTCAATATTATTGGTAGAACTTATATGATAAATATATATGATAATTTTTATAGGCTAAAAAATCCTAGGCAAGTTAAAACTTACCTAGGATTTTTTATTACTTAAGATTATAATATTTACACTTTTAATTCATTTGCTATGGTGACTCTTCCTTGAGGTAGTATACTCTTTATTAATATATTTGCAAGTATTGGTAAAATCAGTACTCCTAGGGAAAGACTTTCACCTTATACTATAAAAATATTGATAACAAACTAGTAGCTAAAATTAACATGAATGCTCCACCAATACGTGATGAAATCTGAGCAAATGGCATTAACTCCATTCTCTTACTTGCAGAAAGTACTGCCACATCTCCTGTTCCACCCATGTTTGCCATACATAACCCTCCTGTAATAGATGCTTCTATAGGATAGAATCCTAAGAAGTGACCTACAACAGCTGAACCTATAGTAGAACCTATTACAGTAGTAAATACTAATACTATATATATTACTGATAAAGAATCAATGACTGCATTTAAATCCGTATATGCTACTCCAATTCCTACTAATAGGGCAGGTGTGAAGTTTGTCATAACAAATCTAAACCATTGAAATGCACCCTTTTCATATTTCTCAGGCATAATTCCTAATACCTTTACAATGGCCACACTTATAATCATTAAAGCGTAAGAGTGGATAGGAATGAACTTAGCCAATATTTTACCCCATACAAAGAAAGTAGTGGATAGAAGTATTCCTATTCCCATCAATTTATAATCAAGATTCATTACTTCATTTGATTCCTCTTTAACAGCATCCTGTGATTTCATTAATTTCCCATTTCCCGTTAGATTTGTTCTTTTCTTACCTATTTTATCTAATAATCCAGCCACCACAATAGCCATAGCATTTCCTAAGGCAAGGGCAGGAACCATTTTTGACATCATTTGTGCTGGATCCACCTCTAATACTTGTCCAAATATTTGAGATAATGGGACTGCTCCTGCTCCCATACCTCCACCCATAATTGGAATTGCTATATAAAGAATTGCTTCCTTTGCTCCGTATCCCATAATCATACCAGTAAGTCCCGTTAATCCTAATGATACAACAACTCCACCAATAATAACTGGAAGATATCTTACAGAAGCACTGATTAAAAGTTTCCTATTCATACCTAAAATACTACCCGTTATAAGGGCTGCAATATAAAAACTTAAAAATCCTTCACCCTTCATAAAATTAGTCATAATATCCTTTGAGCTTTCGGGTAGTATTCCATATGTTACTAATGCCGCCGATGCAAATATAATAACAATTGCTCCTCCACCTAAATACTCCTTCACTATAGGTAAGCGATTTCCTATTTCATTCAGTACTGCACCTACAATCATCATAAGTGGAAATGCGCCAATCATTCCTTTAGGTAATGCTCCTATATAAGTTGCTCCTAATACAACTATTGTTAGTATTATAAACGTTGGAAGGGAAATTCCCATTATTTGAAATCCCTTATTCTCTATTTTATTAATTTCCTTATTCGAAGATATGGACATATTCTCTCCTCCTTTATATTCTCGAAATACCTGTATCCTTAGCAGCCTTCTCAACAGCCTTTGCAACAGTTTTTACAATTCTTTCATCAAATGGCTTTGGAATGATGTATTCCTCATGTAATTCACTCTCATCAATAATTTGTGCAATAGCATTAGCTGCTGCAACCTTCATTTCTTCATTAATGTCACTTGCCCTTACAGCTAAGGCTCCCTTGAATATTCCTGGAAATGCTAGAACATTATTAATTTGATTTGCAAAATCAGATCTTCCTGAACCTACTATTCTTGCTCCTGCTTCCTTTGCTAAATGTGGCATAATCTCTGGAATAGGATTAGCCATGGCAAATATAATTGCATCCTCATTCATGGAAGCTACCATTTCTTTTGTCACCACATTTGGAGCTGAAACACCAATGAATACATCAGCATTTTTCATAGCATCTTCTAATATTCCCTTTCCATTATTAGGATTTGTAATTTTAGCTAACTCTTCTTTTAGTGCATCATTCCCCACTTTGCCTTCATATAATATTCCATTTCTGCCGCATACTAAAATATTCTTTGCATTCATGTTCAGCAACATCTTAACAATTGCAGATCCTGCCGCCCCTGATCCGTTCACTACGATTTTTATGTCTTCCCATTTTTTGTTTACCAATTTTAATCCATTTATTAATCCTGCCGTTGTTACAATGGCAGTTCCATGCTGATCATCATGAAATACAGGAATATCCAATTCTTCCTTAAGTCTTTTCTCAATTTCAATACACCTTGGAGCAGAAATGTCCTCAAGATTAATTCCTCCAAAGGTAGGAGCCAACTTTTTTACTAGGTCTACAATTTCATCCACATCCTTCGTATCCACACATATAGGAAATGCATCTACCCCTGCAAACTCTTTGAAAAGTACAGCTTTACCTTCCATTACAGGCATGGCAGCTTCAGGTCCAATATCTCCAAGACCAAGTACAGCAGTTCCATCACTTACAACTGCAACCAAGTTCGCCTTTGAAGTATATTTATATACATCTTTCTTATTTTCCGCAATCCTTCTGCATGGTTCAGCAACACCTGGTGTATATGCTACACTTAATTCCTCCTTATTAGTAACAGGAACCTTAGATATGACACTAATTTTTCCCTTATATTCCTCATGAACCTCTAATGCTTTTTTAGAATAATCCATTTTTTCATTCCTCTCTTCTATCCTTTGAAATTAATTTCTGCTATTTAAAATTATAGATAATTTGCATACTTTATTTAATATTTAGAACTTATTCTAAAGTTTTTCTAAATAAAAAATATATGGTTAATTATTTCTCAAATAAAAAATACCCTATGCCCATTAAAAAAACTCTTATAGACAATGTTTTGTCAATAAGAGTTTTATTTATTTTATTATTTATTTTTATTTATATTTATAAAGATAAGAAGGCCTTCCCCTAGAACCATATTCTATTTTTTTCTCAATACTTCCTATTTCCTCTAAATAATCTAAATACCTCCTAATGGTAACTTTAGACATACTCATATTTTCTGATATGATTTCACTAGACAATAATTCTTCTTTATTTTCTTTTAAAAACTTGATTATTCTATTTAAAGTAATTTTGTGTAATCCCTTTTTCAAGTCTTTTACTCTTTCTTCTTCATATGACCCTATAAAGAGTTTATCTAGTTCCTTTTGATTAATAAAGGGCTTTTTTATTAATAAATCCTTTCTAACTTTATAATTTAATAAGGACTTTTCTAATCTTTCAAATTCGAAGGGCTTTACCAGGTAATCTACTGCACCTAGTTTTAATGCCTCCTTAATTTTATCCGTATCATTTGCTGCTGTAACTAAAATAAAATCTATCATTTTATTTTGTTTTCTAACCCTCCTAAAAAATTCAATTCCATCAATCTTAGGCATATAAACATCTAATATGACTAAATCAATTTTATCATTTTTTATTTTCTCAAGGGCATCTTCCCCATTCTTTGCAACAAATTCAACGGTAAATCCATCTATTTTCTCTATAAATCTTCTATTCAATTCAGCCAACATAGGATCATCTTCTACTACAAGTACACGAATCATATTTTTCCCTCCTTAGGTATTCTAACCAAAATACATGTTCCTTCTTTGTACTTTGAATCTACAAAAAATTCACCATTTAATTGTTTCATGGTTTTATCAACTAAAAATAATCCTATGCCTCCTTCATCCACCTTTGTTGTAAATTCCCTTTTAAAGATCTTATCTATATTTTCCTCTTCTATACCAATACCATTATCATGGACTTCTATTTCTATAAAATTATTAACATCTTCTATTCTAAAATAAATCTCCCCATCCTCTTCTTTTTTCACAATGGCTTCCATTCCATTATCCAGTAAATTTCCAATAATAGTGACTAAATTATCATTCTGAATATTTTTATAGTGTTTTTCCAAATAAGAATTTTCATCTAGTTCCATGTTAATACTAAGTTCTTTTGCTCTATTTAGCTTCCCTAATATGATTGCTGAAATAGTCGGGTTCTTTATTTTTTTCATGAGGAAAAATCTTACTTGCTCCTGTTCCTTTACCACATCTTTAATATATGCTCTTACTTCGTCTATTTCATTTAACTTTATAAGACCTAATATAACATGTAATTTATTCATAAATTCGTGGGTATTGGCCCTTAACGCTTGAATAATTTGCCTTACCCCTGTAATCTCTTCAGCCAAACGTTTAACTTTTGTCCTATCATTAAAAGAAGCCATTGCTCCTATAATTTCATCTCCATCCTTCATGGGAACCCTATTAGTTAATATGACCGTATCATTAATGATTTGTTCTTCATTAAACTCACTTTCTCCACTTTTTAAAACGTCTAATAATCTACTTGTGGGAAATACATCTAATACATATTCTCCTATTACATTTTTGTTATTTATATTTAGTATTTTTATGGCATAATCATTAACTAAAGTAATCCTTCCCTTTCCATCAATGGCAATGATACCTTCCCTTATGGCTTCAATCATAGCCCTATTTTCTTTATACAAATACACAATTTCATCAGGTTCTAAACCTAAAAGACTATCTCTTGTTCTCTTTCCAATGGCTAATGCACCTATTATTCCTAAAACTATTCCAAATAAAGTAAATCCAAATATGGTTGTGAGAGCATGTGCTCTAAATTCTTTAATCTCTTCATATAGTACTCCTACCATTACAAAACCAATTTGTTCTTCCCTATAAAAAATTGGTTCAAAGGCCCTAATGGAAATCCCAAGCGTCCCCTTAGCTTGAGATATATAACTTACCCCTTCCTTTATTACCCTTACTTCATCCCCTCCTACAAAAGGTTTTCCAATCCTATTTGGATTTGGATGAGCATATCTTATTCCATTCATATCAGCTATAGTAATAATATCTACTCCATCTAATCTATCTAATAGTTTATGGATTGTATTTTGAACCTTTGTAGAATTCTTTTCCTTCAAAGCCCTTTTGATATCAGGTGAACTAGCTAATATTAATGATACATTTTTTATATTATCTTCCACCTTCTTTTGAATATTATCTAATGACCATTTTCCTACAAATAAAATA
The DNA here is from genome assembly GCF_025210435.1 of Anaeromicrobium sp. Classification (GTDB taxonomy): domain Bacteria; phylum Bacillota; class Clostridia; order Peptostreptococcales; family Thermotaleaceae; genus Anaeromicrobium. The sequence continues at coordinate 29,186 of NZ_JAOART010000033.1, read as the reverse complement.
CTTATGCCTATTGATGCGAGAATTAACACGGTTATTAGCATAGTAATTTTAGTTTGAAGAGAAAGATTTTTCTTCATCACTATCACCTCATTAATCCTATAATTTCATATTATTAAGTTTATTATATAAATAAACAACTTGAAAATTAAATATATTATTTTATAAAAATATAGATCTCACAAAATATACAATATAGGATAATCTAAATTAAATTATAAATAAAATTAAATCTTAAAGTTGAATATCTATAACAATTTTTAAAAATTAAACATAAGGCTCATTTTAAAAATACAGTGGTGAGATTACCCAGTAATAATGAAGAAAGGAATCATATTCAATATTATTTCAAAAAAAGTAGTGATATTTTCTATCACTACCTAATTTTTTAATATTTTTCATAAAAATTATTATTCTGCATCTACTCCATAACAAGCACATAATGCAGGTAATCCATCATTAAATCCACTTCCTATTGCAGTGAATTTCCATTCTCCATTATGTCTATATATTTCTCCCACAACTACGGCTGTTTCCGTACTATAATCTTCAGAAAGATCATATCTTAAAAATTCTTTGTTAGTATTTGTATCAACTAACCTAACAAAAGCATTTCCAACCATACCAAAATTTTGTCGTCTCTGTTCTGCTTCATTTATTATGATAGTAAATACAATCTTTTGAATTTCAGGAGATACACTATTTAAATCCACTTCTACTACTTCATCGTCTCCTGAACCTGCTCCTGTTCTATTATCTCCCATCAATTGGATAGAACCATCACTTAATCTCATATTATTAAAGAATATGAAATCTCCTGCATTTCTTACTTTACCATCAGCTTTAACAGCAAAAGTAAATGCATCTAAGTCAAACTCATACCCACCATCATATCTATTAGTATCCCATCCAAGGCCAACTTTAACCTTAGATAGAGTTCCTCCATTTACCCCTGCATCTGCTGCCATTTTCTTTAATGATACCTTTTGACCCTTTTTTAGGGACACCTTTTGATTAGCAGGTGTGTTCATATTTGTTGGTTGTGGTTGTGCCTGTGTCTCCATACCTGTACCTAATCCACCAAGACCTCCTAAACCTGTTGTTTGTTCCTGAGGTTGTTGTGCTACGTTATTATTTCCACTTCCTAGTCCACCAAGACCATTTAATCCCATTTTATTACCTCCTTTTTTTATCTATCGAAGAAATTTCCTAGTGTATTTGTTACTTGACCAAATGTATCATTCATGTTTTGTTGAGTATTGCCAAATGCACTTGATTGGGTACCCACCTGTTCTCCTCTGTCAATACCAATGTCAAGGCCAGATTTTCTTTCAGAAGGTTGTAACACTACATGGTGTCCTCCTTGATTAAATTCAAACATATAAGACTCTCCAGATGTTTGACCTATGAATGTCTTCCAATTTACATCTGCTTTAAGTCCTGGATCTGGACCAGTCCAGCAGATGACTGCATCAGGATCTACTCTACAAGGAGTTTCCATTACAATTGCATTTCCATCAGTAATTACAGCCACGTATCCATCTTGACCTGAATTATTCTTAAAACTAGTAGTAAATAGTCCCTTTTGAGATAAGACTCCTGATCCTATGAATCTAACACTATATTTTAAATTTCCTGAGAAAGCTAAAATGTTTTCTGATTCTACTCCAACATCTTCCCCTGGTCGTAATGGAACGATAGTTACATTTCTTCCTTGCCATGCTAATATGCACATTCCGTTACCTGTAACTTTCATAATTTCCATATTTTCCCCTGTTAATCTACGAGTAACACTATTTAAGATTCCCCTAGCCAAACCCGTACCAGCATTTGGATCTAGTAATATTTTCTCGTATTTAAATTGTCCTTTATCTGCTACCATGGCTCCCTTTTTAGCATAAAAAAATCCACTTCCTTGTGCCACACATGAAAATGCAGGAGTTTGCTTAGTTGCACCTGTTAAATGTTCATACGTTGATAATTTAAAGTTACTCATATTTTTATCCGCCCCTTATATTTTTATACTTAGAATATATTTATACTCATAATATATTTATATCATAATTTTTCACTTATTTCTATTATAGATTTATGGTTTATAAACTTGCTTCACGTGAGCCTACTTCAGGAAATTTGTAGTCATATGAAACTTAAAACATATTCTTTCATAGGACCTGGGTAATACACATATATTTACCTTAAAGAGAAATTATCTAAATATGGAGGGGTACTATGTTAGGTAAACTTAAAGGTATTATTTGTTTTTCCCTGATTTTCATTTTATCTTTGGTTCAAATACAGCTTTTATGGTCTAATGAAATATATGCACAAAGCAATGAGTCTCCCATTGAAGAAAAGGATAAAATAAGTTGTTCCAGTGAACATCTGAAAGATTTAGATGAAATTTACCCAAAGATAGATTCAATAGGTTTTGATAAAAGTAATATGGAGTTAACTGGAACTACATTCAGATTTAAGGCCATATGTAGGGGAAAAAATTTAATTTATCAATGGACCATATTTAAAGATTTTGATGAATTATATAAAAAGTACTATGATGAAGAAAATTTTTTGGATTATACAATGGATGAAGTTGGCACATACCAGATTCTTTTGAAGATTAAAGATGAAAATGGAATTACCACAAGTAAATTATCAGAGGAAATTAATATTATTACTCCTATTAAAATAAATTCTATTTGGATAGATAAAAGTGGTAAAGAACCTGTTAATACACCCCTTACCTTTTCAGCTTCAGCCCAAGGAGATAGTTTAAGGTATCATTGGTATATACTTAAGGATAGAACTGTAGTATATGATAGCCTCCTTTGCGATGATGATAGGGTCCATTACACTCCAAGGAATCCAGGAACATATAAGGCTGTCCTATATGTTAAAGATAGGTTTGGAAAATACACAAGTAAATGTTCAGAAGAAATTATAATATATGAAGAGGTTCTTACTGAAAAGGAAAAATTAGAAGCCCTTATAAACGAAAGAGATTTCACTAGTAAAACAAATTATTATATATGGATTAATACAAAGGCAAATGTGGTTTATGTTTTTGAGGGAGAAAATAAAAATTGGAATCTTACTAAAACAATGGTATGTACAGATGGGAAAGCCTCCACACCAACCATAAAAGGTAATTTTACCATTACTGGAAGGGCTCTATGGCTTACTTCATATAATGGAAAAGTAAGGGCCAAATACAAAGTTAAATTCTTTGGACATTATTATTTCCATTCGGTTTTATTCGATTCTAGGGGAAAGAATATTGTTGATTCACGCCTAGGCCAATCTCTCTCCCATGGCTGTGTTAGATTAAGTGTAGATGATGCCAAGTGGGTATATGATAATATGAATGATGGTACAGGAGTATATATTTATTAAAGGTATTCATAAAAACTCAAAGGAGCTAACATCCACCTGGTATAGGATATTAGCTCTAATTTATTTTTTTTATAATTAATATTTATCTCATGCCATTATCATGGCTAGTTATCAATATATCAAGCACCTCTTTGGGAGTTTTTCCTTCTGCTTCAATAATGGGTACATTAAGTTTTGAATTCCTTTTTATTGGAATACTCTTTGTACTTGATACTACAACTCCATCATATTTAGTGGATTCTATCCTACTTGCATTTTCATTTTTATATAATTTATGCACATCATATCCACTTTCTTCAAGGAATTCAATATAAGGCTTTAACGTATTTTCAACAACAACCTTTTTCTCCATAATAATCACCTCCATTTCTATGATTATTATGCCCACATATTCTTTTAAAATATTTATGGGATTTATACTATATGTTACCTATATAGTACTATAAGTAAATGGAAAACCTATTAAAGAGGTGAACTCTATGAAATTATTTATACCAGATATTGCTTACATAGATCCTAGAATTCTTAAATATCATGTGGGAAAAAATCTTTTAGCACACCTAGAAAATTACAATGTACCTATTATTAAATCTAGAAAGGTTATTATTGATGGTAAAACACCTGTTGAGAACTACGCTAAAGCTAAGAAGACCATTTATGTTACTATAAATGGACAAAAAAAATTGAGGCCCTGTAAACCCTCTGCCGACTATCAATTCTCATTATCTAGTTCTTGCCCTGGACACTGTGAGTATTGCTATTTGCAAACAACTCAAGGTGAAAAGCCCTTTATGAAGGTCTTTGTAAATATTGATGAAATACTTAGTGTGCTAAAAAATCATATGGATAATAATCTTCCAAATATAACTACCTTTGAATCAGGTAGTATTACAGATCCTGTGGCCCTTGAGCATTTAACTGGAAATTTAAAAAGGTCTATTGAATTTTTTGCAGAAAGTGAAAAGGGCAGACTTAGGATCATTACAAAATATGATAATGTGGATTCTTTCTTAAATATAAAACATAATAACCATACCAAATTTAGATTTAGTATAAATACTAAATACGTAATAAATAAATTCGAACATGGCACATGTACCTTTGAAGAAAGATTAGAAGGGGCAAGAAAAATCGCAAGTGCTGGTTATCCCCTAGGTTTTATCATTGCTCCCATAATGATTTATGATAATTGGAAAAAAGATTATAAAGAATTAGTCCATAAACTAAAGGCTCACTTAGATAACTACAATGATAAAATTACCTTTGAACTTATTCAACATAGGTTCACTGCCACGGCCAAAGAATTGATACTTACTAGATTTCCTAATACGGAACTCGACTTAAATGAAGAAAAAAGAATGTTAAAGTGGGGACCCTATGGGAAATTTAAACATGTATATCCCAAGGAAGAAAGTTCTGAAATGAAAGAATATATTATCGGTCTTATTAAGGATAACTTTGAAAATGGAGAAATTGAATATTTCACCTAAAAATACAAATCCTTTTTAAAAAGGGAGCCAGACAAATGTCTAGCTCCCTGAAATATTCATTATATGGCTTCATACCCAGCTTCAAATGCTTTAGTATTTATTTCAGCAAATTTTGATTTACCCTTTTTAGCAAACATATTGTTCATTGCCTCTATAGCTTCTTCCTTTGTAAAGCTTCCTGTGGCCTTTATAATAGCCCCTGTCATAACTATATTAGCACCCTTTCCATGTCCTAATTCATTAGCTATTGAATTACATGGAATTTTGTAGATAGTAATATCATCTCTATTTCCTAAGTCACATGTTACCAGTTCACTATTTATTAGTACTATTCCACCAGGCTTTACCTTGTTAATAAACATGCTATATGATGGATTATTCATGGCTAATAATACATCTGGTTCTTCTAAGGATGGATTATAGATTGCTCCTTCTCCATACTTTACAGTACAGTTTGCTGTACCACCTCTCATAGCTGAACCATAGGAAGGCATCCAAGTTACCTTAAGATCCTTTGCTGCTGCTATATCTGCAATAACAAGACCTGAAGTTAATACCCCTTGTCCTCCAAAACCTGCAAATACTAATTCCTTCATCTATTTCGCCTCCCTTTGCTTAAGTTCCCCAAGAGGATAATATGGAACAAGATCTGTTGCTATTCTTTCCATTGCCTTTATTGGAGACATTCCCCAGTTAACTGGGCATGGTGATAATACTTCCACAAGGGAATACCCCTCACCATTTACTTGTGCTTCAATGGCATTTTTAATATATTTCTTTAACTTGTTGATTTCACCAGGAGTATGTACACTTCCCCTTGCCACATATGCTGGATTAAACTGTGATGCTACCATTTCTGGGAACTTAATTGGAACTCCTGTCACTTCACAATCTCTTCCTAATTGAGACGTAGTGGTCTTTTGGTTAGGCATAGTAGTCCAACTCATTTGTCCACCAGTCATACCAAAGTTTGTATTATTAACAGTTATAACTGTAATTTTTTCATTTCTATAAGCTGCATTGATAGTTTCAGCTATACCAATACTGTATGCATCTCCATCTCCTTGATATGAAACTATAATATTTTCTGGAGATACTCTTTTCATTCCCGTTGCAACTGCAGATGCTCTACCATGAGGGCAGTGGAATCTATCAGCTGTAAGTCCTCCTCCAAGGTTTGAAGAACATCCTACCCCAATTGGGAATATTACATTCTTGTCTTGCCCAACTTCTTCTAAAACTTCACATATTAATCTGATTACTATTCCGTGACCACAGCCAGGGCAAAAGTTCATAGGCTTGTCAATCATTTCAGGAACCTTTCTCTTCATGGCCATATTAATATACCTCCTTTATTTCCCCAGCTACTATTTTCATAAAATCACTCTTTATATCTTTCATAGCAGGTATTCCATAAACATATGGTAAGCAATATGCTGGTACGTTTTTGTCATTTATTACTTTCTTTGTAAATAGTGCCACATCATCAATTAACTGTCCCGTAGCATTAGCTTCTACAGTTATAACACCCTTTACATCCTTATTGATCTTTTCAAATGCTTTTTCTGGGAAAGGCCAAGCTGTTATAGGTCTTATAAATCCTACTTTATGTCCTTCTTTTCTCAATTGCTCAACAGCACCCTTTGTACTTTGTCCTGGAAGTCCATAGGAAACAAATACATAATCTGCATCTTCAAGTCCTCCATCTTCCCATCTTTGCTCATTAGCCTTAATTAAATCATGCTTTTCATTTAATTCAACAGCTTCTGTCATTGAATTTCTATCAAATATACCAATCTTTTTATAGCTATATTGTCCATCTAATGCCCAAGGTTGTCTCTTTGGCTCAATAAAGTCTGGAAGTTCTACTGGCTCCATCATTTGACCAAGTGCACCTTCAGTCATAATCATAGTTACTATTCTATATTTTTCTGCTAAATCAAAAGCTAAGAATACATGTTCTACTGCTTCTTGAATACTAGCTGGACATAAAACGATTACTCTATAGTCACCATTTCCTCCACCTCTAGTTTCTCTGTGGTAGTCACATTGTGCTGAGTATAGTGTTCCAAGTCCGTTTCCATAACGTACTACGTTGATTACTACAGCTGCTAATTCTTCATCAGCAAGTACGGACATACCTTCTTGCTTTAAACTGATTCCAGGTCCTGAAGAAGCAGTTAAACATCTATACCCACAGGCTGCTCCCCCTATAATCATATTTACACCTGCGATTTCACTCTCAGCTTGTACAAAAGCTCTTCCAAGCTCAGGTAATCTATATGAAAGATACTCCATAATCTCTGTTGATGGTGTTATAGGGTATCCTGCGTAAAACTTACAACCTGCTCTAACTGCTGCTTCAGCTATGGCATGGTTACCTTTCCACATTTCTGCCATGACTCTTCCTCCCTTATGCTATTTCATATACGCCATCTGGACATGTTACATAACAAATTCCACAGGCGATACATAGTTCATCATTAATTTCTACAGGCTTATATCCTGAATTGTTAATTTCCTCACTAAACTTTATTGCCTTTTTAGGACAATTTACTACACATAAGCCACATTCTTTACATCTATTGGCATTAATTTTAACTTTACTCATAAGTTTCTCCTTTCATATTTCCCGGAAAATAGTGCTTGTTTCCACTAGATTTTTTTCTAGTGAAAATAAGCTCTTAATCTCTAATATTAATTTATATTAAAATAAAATATATAAAATGTATTATATTTTCTCAATTTTCACCTGTACTGCCTTTAAACTTGGGAAACCTGAAATAGAATCTGTCACATCATCGTAAGTTACTCTGTTAATGTTTTCATTTACAAAACCGTGGGTATGTTGTACAGCACCTTTGTATATTTCTTTTTTATGTACAACTTCCACATAAGTATCTACACTACCTATCCTAGATGTAACTCTTACTCTATCTCCATTTTTTACACCTAATTCCTTTGCATCCTCTGGATGGATTTCTAAAGCTCCATGGGGCTCTGATTTATATAATTGAGGTATATTTCTGTATCTTCCATGGAAGTACTTTTGCTTTCTAGCACCCGTCATTAAAAGATATGGATATTCTTTTTCGTTATTTTTCACATATGCAGGTGCATGATATTCTGGTACTCCATCTAATCCTTCTATCCCTTTATCTACCAGGTATTGGGAGAATAACTCTACCTTTCCAGTAGGAGTATTAAATGGTTTTTCTCCATTTGCAGCTTTTCTTATATGTTTTTCATATTCATATTCACCAAATATAAATCCACTTGGATTAGTCTTAAGATCAGCTACTGTATATCCTGTAGGTTCAAGTAACCATTCTGTTAATTCATGGTCATCCTTCCATGGGAAATAGTCTCCTGCATTCATTCTTTCAGCAAGCCCTTTAAATAATTCATATTCAGTTTGAAGTCCATTGTCTATATGCTTTCCTGTTATGAATGCAGCTTGCTTTGCTGAGTTGCAAAATACTTCTTCCCTTTCTAAATAAGAAGCTGCTGGTAATATATAATCAGCAAACTTAGCAGTTTCAGTCATAAATAAGTCCTTTACAACTAATAAGTCAAGTTCTGATAATGCAGCTTCCACCTTATTTGAATTAGCATTAGTTAAAACAGGGTTTGCTGCTGTCATAACTAGTCCCTTAAATGGATATGGCTTTGAGCTAAGTATTTGATCCATTAGCATTAATGTGTGACATTCTTGTCTTCTTTCATATAAAACTGGATATTTTTCTGCTCCAATGGGCTTTAATTCTAATAGGGGCTTTTCATCATAAATTGTTAGGCCTCTCATTCCAAATCCAGAAGGTGTTTTCATTCCACCTTTTCTATCTGTAGCTCCTGCTATTGCATCAATCATAGTTACGGCCCTAATACTGTTAACTCCATTTGATTGATGCTCGAGTCCAGTACCTGCCCAACTTGAAACACAAGGTCTAGCCTTAGCTATGGCATCTACCATCATTGTGATGTATTTACCTTCAACTCCTGTGATTTCCTCTACCCTCTCGAAAGTAAATTCTTGTGCATATTCCTTAAGCTCAGGAAAACCAACTGTGAAGTTTTCTATAAACTCATGATCGATTTCATCTCTTCTTATCATTTCTCTTATAATACCCCAGGCTAATGCTGAGTCAGTACCTGGTTTTATCTTTATGAATATATCAGCTTGTCTAGCAATTTCTGTATATCTAGTATCTATTACAACTAAAGTGGCTCCCTTTTCCCTACCCATATTTATTTGTTGCATCCAATATGAGTGAGATAGTGGTGCATTAGTACCCCAGTTGATTATCATTTTTGAATTTTCATAATCAGCTTGTGGCCAACAACCGTATACTAAATTGAAAGATAAGTATCTACTAGCAAAACATTGAGTATCGTTTGAAAAATAGTTTGGTGATCCTACAGCATGGATCCATCTTCTTGCTAACTCTTCTTGCTGTGCAAAGTCAATACCTTCACCCTTCCAAACACCTATAGCATTGTCTCCATACTTCTTTTGAATATTAAGAAGTTTCTCTGCTATTTCGTCCATGGCTTGTTCTAATTCAATTTCTTCAAACTCGCCATTTTCATTTTTCTTCAAAGGCTTCATAAGTCTATCTTGATGGTTTAGCCATGTAACAGCTGAACTTCCTTTAATACATATTCTTCCCTTATTTAAAACGCTATCTTTATTACCTTCAATGTGTACAACTTTGTTATCTTCTATATGTGCGTCTATACCACATAGGGTTCCGCACATTCTACAGGTTGTTTTGACTACCTTCTTTTCTCCCATCAGTAACATCTCCTTACTTACATGAATGTTTAAACGTCTCAGCAATTCTCATATCTATTTTTTTTCTAGTTCTTTCAGTATATTCTTCTATATCTTCATAGTTAAGAGCCGCAGCTACACAGTGTCCAACACATCTTGGATTTCCATCACATAAATTACACTTAGTACTTACTAGTTTTTCTTCATCAAAGTGTATATTTCCGTAAGGACAGGCTAATATGCACATTTTACATCCAGCACATTTGCTACTGTCAATTACAACTGCTCCTGTTTCTTCTTCCCTGCTAATTGCTGCTGCTGGACATACATTCATACACCAGGCTTCTTCACAGTGTAGACATGTCATAGGAATAACAGCATGTTCATCTATATAATGATTTACTTTAATTTTAGATTCTTTTCTTTCACAAGTAGCTTTAGAGTTTGCAAAAGCACATGCAAGCTCACAATTTCTACAACCTACGCACTTTGTGGTGTCCATGGTTATAACTTTCATATTCTAACCTCCATCTATACTCTGCTACTAAATATTTTAATATCTAGGTAATTTTCAAGTTTCTCTGGTACACAATCTGCCTTAATATTTTTTCTAATTATGGTTCTAAGCTTTCCAAATAATTTTACTGATTCTGAATTTCCTACTAAGCACGCTCCTACTATTAAATCGTTTTTATAGCATATTTTAACATAGCCTTTGTGCTCATTCATATCAAACACATAAGAACTATGGATATGATCATCATTAAATAATCCCATAGAGGCAACTGTTACATCATACATTTGAGTAACATTCATATTTAAGCTTCCCCTATATTTTATATTTTTTCCTGCCATATTAGCTCCTGCAACTTCACCCATTTCTACAGCTGTTGGCCAAAGGGCATGGGTTAAATGTTTATCTCCAAAAGTTGTAGGTCCTGCAGCCACATCTCCTGCTGAGTATACATCTTCAATATTAGTTTTCATATTTTCATTTACAAAAATGGCTCTATCATGTTCTATTCCTGTACCTTCTATAAAGCTTAGGTTACTACGAACTCCTGTACCTACAATGATAAAATCTGCCTTAATCGGTTCTTTATCTTTAAGATGAAGGACAAAACTTCCATCTTCTAACTTTTCTATTTTCTGTGTTATAGTGTTAGTATGTAACTTAACACCACTTTCTTTTATTTTATCTGTAAGTAAATTAGCTCCCGCCACGTCTAATACACTAGGCATTACTCTATTTGCTATCTCTATTACATTTACATCTAATCCTCTGTATTTGGCTGCCCATGCAGCTTGAAGTGCAACAAATCCAGACCCTATTACAGCGACTTTTTTCTTTGTATCAAATAATGGAATCAACTTATCTAAATCAGCCTTTGTCCACATATGATATACACCTTCACTCTTTACTCCTTCAATAGGAGGAGCTACTGCATAAGATCCTGTGGCTATAAGTAATTTATCATAGGAAACTTTATTGTCACCTTTAAGAATTACTGTCTTATCTAATGTATCAATTTCTAAAACTTCATCTTCCATATACACAATATTATTTTCAGCATAATACTCTTTGTCTCTAATGAAGATGTTGTTATATTCTATTTTTCCCCTTAAAACATAGGGAAGTAAAACCCTTGAATAAGCCAGTCCTGCCTCTTTAGATATTATTGTTAACTCACTATTTTTATCATATTTTCTGAAAGTCTTTGCTGCAGCTAGCCCAGCGGCACTATTACCAATAATTATAACTTTCAAATCTTCACCTTCTAAACTATTTATTTTTATTAATAAATAAGCCCACTACCCATTATTAAAAAGTGATTTACCTTATATAGTAATGGGCTTATGCTTTTTTAATATGTTATTATTGTGCTAATTCTGGTTCATCTGATAAATCCACATCAGAGAAATTTCTTACACCCTTGTTATTTTTATTATTCCACACTACTGCTATTCCTAAGTAAGACATGGCCACTGATACTACTGGACTTAAGTAATTTAAGAATGCATATGGTGCAAACTCAAATCCTGATGCCCCTAATGTTGTAGCAACAAATGCTCCAAATGTTGTCCAAGGCATAAGAGGAGTCATCATTAAACCACCCTCACTTATTAGACGAGCAAGCATAGCTCTATTTAAACCTCTCTTATCGAATTCCTTTTTGAATAGGTTACCATTTAATATGAATGATAAATATGCTTCTCCAAAAGCAGCAGTTGATAGCATTGATGATAACATAACTATTAAACTTAATGAACCAACTGTTTTAGCTCTCTTTATAAGACCAGAAATTAATGCATCCATATATCCAACCTTGTTTAGAATTCCTCCTAAAGACAGGGCCATAAATGCAACAGAGAAAGTCCATAACATTTTTTGAATTCCACCACGGTTTAATATGGGGTCAACATAGGATGATCCTGTTTCTATAGAGAATCCTGAGTTAATTGTTTCTAATGCTGTAGGAATGCTCATTCCTTGGAATACAATAGCTACTAATAATCCTGAAATAACAGCTACAGTCATTGCTGGAAGAGATGGGAATTTTTTAATATTTAATATAAGTAAAATTACTATTGGTAGTATTACAATTGGATGTAAATTAAAGTTGGCTTCTAAGACATTTCTTGTTTCTTCAATGATAGCAAGATTTCCTTGTCCTCCACCATATTTAAATCCTAAAAAGGTAAATGCCACTAGTGAAACTACATATGCAGGCCACATGGTCTGTATCATAGCTTTAATAGATTCGTATAAGTCCGCACCTGAAGTCATTGATGTTAAGTTTGGCGTATCAGAAACAGGTGACATTTTATCTCCAAAGGCAGCTCCTGAAACTACCATAGCCGCTGTTATAGGAAGAGGTATTCCAAGACCCTGTCCAATACCAACTAATGCTATACCTACTGTACCGATAGTTCCCCAAGATGTTCCTGTACAGAGAGCAGTAACACTACATAGAAGTAATCCTGCTGGTAGGAAAACCTTTGGCGAAATGATACCTAAACCATAATAAATTATTGCAGGCACTGTTCCCGCAGCCATCCATGAAGCTACTATTGCTCCAATGGCAAAGAAAAACCATAATCCAAATGTGGATTCTCCAATACTATGGCTTATAAACTTCATTAGGTCATTAAATGTATAACCTAAAGTTTTGGAAATTAAAGTAACAAAGAAAATTCCTAATAATAGTCCTGTCTGAATTGAAACAGTTTTGAAAACCATTATACATACTATTAAACTTATGACTACTGACATTAGTGCACATAATGCCAACCCAAAGGTCGGTTTCTTAAATTCCTTAGCCTTTTTATCGCTACTCATCTTTAAGCTCCTTTACTCTTTTTTCTTATCTGAAATTTTTAACTATTTTCTTACTTTGCCTAATAAACACCTCCTTATTTCATGTGTATTTATTATTGTGAAACGTTGTTCTATTTTCACATTATCATTATAACATTTGGATGTCAATAGTCTCCATTCTGCAACTTTGGATTTTTTAACCTTCTTAATCCAATTTATTCAGTATAGATTTTTCTCCTCTAGGGGTAATCTAAAGAAAGATTATTTCAGTTTACAATCTTTGAATTATAGGGTTTTTTCTAATTGCTCCTACAATTTTAATTTTCACTATAAATAAAAAAATCTAAATATTTTCATGAAAATATTTAGATTAAAAGACATTATTTATTTTTTTATAAAAATTTAAATTTTATCTAAATTGTTTACTTATCTCCTGTGCAGTTTCTACCACTGCCCTTATTTTTTCTTCAAAGTCTCCCGCTCTCATCCTCTGAGTAGGACCTGACAAACTTATGGCTGCTATTGCCCTATTATTTTTATCTAAAACAGGAGCTCCTATGCATGTCAATCCTACTTCTAATTCCTCGTCATCTATGGCATAGCCTTTCTCTCTTATTTCTTTAAGTTTATCTATTAATTCATCCCAATTGTCAATAGTTTTGTCTGTATATTTCATGAGTTTTACATCCTTGTATTTTTCAAAATCGATATGATTAAAAGCAAGTAAGCATTTCCCCACAGACGAGCCATAACACGGGCTTCCAGCTCCTTCTGGAGGATTCACAATTAATAGTTGGGTGCTATCATAGGCCTTATATATTATGTGTCCTTTAAGATGGTCTTTATCACTTTTATCTAAAACAGATGCATTGACAACCTCACCAAATTTTCTATGCAACTCATCACAATAAGGTTTAATAATCTTCTTAATTGGAAGGTTATTATTTATTAACATGCCAATAGCATGTAATTTCATCCCTAACCAATATTTTTCTGTGTCAGGATTCTTTTTTACAAAACCCTTTCCTTCTAATGTAACTAGGGTTCTATGTATAGTACTTTTATATGTATTCAATCTATCTGCTATATCTGAAACACCCATCTCTTTTTCTTCTTCATAAAGAAGTATAATTATATCAAGGGCTCTATCTACTGAATTAATAATCATAACTAATCTCCTTTTTCATTAATACCTTTATGATACTTTAATACCTTGCAATTTTCAATGGTATATATCTGTTTTATTATGTCTATTTTTATCGATTTGCCCTTTTATGAACATATTGTTCTATAGTTTCTAATACAAAACATGACATGTCTTTTAATTCCGCATACGTTTTACTGAATATTTATTGCATTATGACTTTTTCTATTGTATCATGATACTAGAACGTTGTTCCATAATGAACTTTAAGGAGGATTTCATGAAAATACTTGTTATAAACCCAGGCGGTACTTCTACAAAGGTAAGCGTCTTTGAGGATAAGGATGAACTATTTAAACTTAGTCTAAGTCACACGGCTGAAGATCTTAAAGATTTTCATACTGTATTTGATGAATTTGAATTTAGAAAGAATATTGTATTAACTGCTTTAAAAGATAAGGGCTTATCTATAAAAGATTTTGGTTGTGTTGTAGGTAGAGGTGGCCTACTTAAAGAAATACAAGGTGGTACTTATCATGTAAATCATATTATGATTGATGATGTTAAAAATGCCATTCGTGGAGAACATGCCTCTAACCTGGGTTGTGTTCTTGCTAAGAGCATTGCTGATGAAGTTAATATACCTTCATTCATTGTAGACCCAGTTTCTGTTGATGAATTTGAAGATATGTCTAAAATAACTGGTATATCTGATTTAACATACCCAAGTTGGCTTCATTCACTTAATCACAAAGCCGTTTGTAGATTAATGGCTAAAAGAATGGGTGGAAAATACTCAGACTTTAACTTCATAGTAGCCCATTTAGGATCAGGAATCTCTGTTGTACCTCATAAAAAGGGCAAGATGGTTGATGGAAGTGGTGGAAGATGTAATGGTCCTTTCTCACCTGAGAGAAGTGGTGGACTACCAGCTTACCCTCTTATTCAACTTTGCTATTCAGGAAAGTATACTTATAAGGAAATGGTTTCTAAGGTTAGTTCTATAGGCGGAATGTATGATTACCTAGGAACTAAGGATACAAGGGAAATTGAAGAAAGAATTAACAATGGTGATGAAAAAGCAAAATTAGTTATGGATGCATTTATTTATCAAGTAAGTAAAGAGATTGCACAATACGGAGCAACTTTATGTGGAAAAGTAGATAAGATCATCTTAACAGGTGGAATTGCTAACTCAAAATTAATCACAGAAGCTGTAAAAGAAAGAGTTGGTTATTTAGCCCCTGTGGAAATCATTGCTGGCGAAGCAGAAATGGAAGCCTTAGCACTAGGTGCACTTCGTGTCCTTAATGGTGAAGAAGAAGCAAAAGAGTATAAGTAAAATTGTTATAGAGAGGAATGAACTTTACATTGAAAAATTTTTCAGAAGTTATTGAGAAAGTTAAATCCCTAGATCCTTTTATCATAAGTGTGGCAGCAGCAGAAGATAAGGAATTACTTTTAGCCCTTAAAGCTGCAGCTCATATGGGATTTGTTAAACCTATTTTAGTAGGAAATGTGGAAAAAATCCAATCAATATGTGACGAAATTGGTTTAAAACCTTATGACATTGTAGCAGGTGAATCTCCTGAGGATTCAGCTAAAGTTGCTGTAAGTCTTGTTAAATCTGGTAAAGCTCAAGTTCTTATGAAAGGACTTGTTAACACTAGTGTATATATGAGAGCCATACTAAATAAAGAAAAGGGGTTAAGAACAGGCCGTCTTATTAGTATGCTTGCCGTTTATGAATTGCCTGGATATCATAAGTTATTATATTGTACAGATAGTGGTATAAATGTTGCCCCTACCCTTGCACAGAAAAAAGATATTTTAAACAATTCCTTAATCGCTATGAAAGGTATTGGAGTAACTAACCCAAAAGTTGCAGCACTTACTGCTAACGAAATGGTAGATGAAAAGATTCAATCTACTGTAGATGCAAAGGGACTTGTGGATATGGTTGGAAATGGTGAAATACTACCATGTACCATAGAAGGACCTATTGCCTTTGATGTGGCCTTTAGTAAAGATGCAGCCCATCACAAGGGAATAGATAGTAAAATTGCTGGAGATTGTGATATGTTAGTATTCCCTAATATTGAAACTGGAAATGCTTTAGGAAAATCATGGTTACACTTTAACAATGCTAAGTGGGCTGGTATAGTATTAGGAGCTACAAACCCTATTATTTTAGGTTCACGTTCAGATACACAAGAAATAAAAATAAATTCAATTGCCCTTGGATGTTTAGCTTCGGCTGGAAGTTTATAATCTCCAAAAAATTTTTGTTGAATTTAGGGAGGAGTAAAATATGAATTTTGCAAATAGAATCCATACATTAAGACCATCAGCTATCAGGGCTGCAGGTAAGTTAATTAGAAGTAAAGAAAATTGTATATCCTTTGCCGCTGGCTTACCATCATCAGCTCTTATGCCAATAAATGAAATTAGAGAAGTTACAGATAGACTCCTATCTGAAAAGGGAGCAGTTGCTCTTCAATATGGAGCTACAAAGGGATATGATCCTTTACTAGATGAAATATGCAAAATTATGGCTAAAAGACATGTCCACTGTAAAAAAGAAGAAATACAAATTACTACCGGGTCACAACAGGGTATTTTCTTAACTGCCATGACTTTCTTAAATCCAGGTGATACTGTGATCACAGAAAAACCCACATACCTAGGAGCACTATCCTCATATACTCCCTTTGAGTGTAACTTTAGAGGTGTTGATGCAGATAACGAAGGAATGCTTATTGATGAACTTGAAAAAGCCCTTGAAGAAGAAAAGAATGTTAAATTCGTTTATGCAGTTCCAAACTTCTCTAACCCTACAGGCAAGACTTGGTCTGTAGATAGAAGAAAGAAATTAGTCCAATTAGCTAACAAATATGATATTATGATTATTGAAGATAATCCTTATGGTGAAATAAGATTCTCAGGAGAACATGTACCTACTATAAAATCCTTTGATACAGAAGATAGAGTTATATATCTTGGATCTTTTTCAAAGATACTTTTCCCAGGATTAAGAGTAGGTTTTTCAATAAGTAATACTGCTATTGCAAATCATTTTGAAGTATTAAAACAGGGTATTGATCTTCAATCAAATCAATTTGCTCAAGCTCAAATCGCTGAGTATCTTAAAGCTTATAACTTAGACGAGCAAATCGAACAAATTGTTAAAGTATACGGGAAAAAGAAAGATATGATGTTAGAAATTATAAAAGAAAAATTCCCTAAATCAATTAAGCATACAAATCCTGAAGGTGGTATGTTTATATGGTTAGATTTACCTAAGGGTGTTGACGCAACTAAACTTCTAGAAAAATCTATAGAAGAAATATCTGTAGGTTTTGTACCTGGTGGTTCATTCTTTACTGAACCTGGTTATGAAAACACTATTAGACTTAATTTCTCAACAGTAGATGAAGAAGAAATAATTGAAGGAATGAACAGACTAGCAGATTTCCTTACTAAGGAGCTGGAAAAATAATCAATGAGCACTATTATGAAAACTAATGCAAACAAAAATCAAGCATCCTCCTATAAGTGGATTGCTTGGGGAATAATCGTACTATCTTATGCAATAAATTATTTTCATGCATTTTCAATGGGCGTAGTAAAGGATTCCATAATTATGGAATTTGGTCTATCTGAGTCTATGTTTGTGTCTATTGCTAGCACATATGCCATGCTTTATCTAATAATGCAAATTCCTACAGGAATCCTGGTGGACTCTCTAGGATCTAGAATCACATCAAGTGTGGGTACTTTTATAGCAGCAATAGGTATCACTCTTTTTAGTCTAACAGATTCTGTTACTATGCTTTTTATAGGAAGATCACTAATCGGTCTTGGAACATCAGTTATATTTGTATGTATCCTTAAATTACAGTCATCTTGGTTTGAACAATCAAAACTTGGTACCATGACAGGAATCACCTGTTTTATCGGTACTTTAGGTGGTGCTGTAGCTCAAACCCCTCTAGCATTTTTAGTTGAAACATTTGGTTGGAGAATGAGCTTTAGAGGTATTGGTGTTGTTTCTTTTATTGTTGCCTTTGGAATTTATATTATTGTAAGAAATACACCAGAAGAATTAGGCTATGAACCAGTTAACCCAAATAATCCTAATGAAACTAAAACAACCTTCTCTGAGGTCATAGTTGGAGTATGGCATGTATTTAAAAATCCAAGAACTTGGCCACCCCTTGTGGCATATGCAGGCTTTTATGGTTCATCTGTTATTATTATGGGAATTTGGGGAACATCTTTCCTTACAAAGGCTTATAATATTACAACTGTAGAAGCTGCAGGTTTTACTACTGTTGCTGTTGTGGGTAGTGCTATAGGAGCTGTAGTTATTGGAAACATGTCAGATAAATATGTTAGTAGAAAAAAACCAATGATCGTATCTGGAATAATATACGCACTTAGCTGGGCACTTTTAATATTAACTATAGGAAAGTTAAGTAAAACTGCCATGATGATACTAATGTTTGTAAATGGCTTTATGAGTTATGCTTACGTAGTATGCTGGTCTGCTGTAGGAGAAGTTAATAATCCTAAATACGTGGGAGTATCTTCATCAGTAGCAAACATAGGTGGTTTTTGTGGAAGTATGCTATTACCTTTAGCCGTTGGATTGTCCTTTGACAAAATGTCAGGAGTAGAAAATTATGCTTCCGTTTATCGTGTTGCCTTTGGTATAACCCTTGTGGCTGTTATAATAAGTGTAATTGCTGGATTCTTCTTAAAGGAAACTAATTGTAAAAATATATATGAAGAAATTTAGGTAATTATGAAAAATTTACCTTCTTAGAATAAAAATCCAGTATAACTAATTTTCAAATTAGTCTACTGGATTTTTATAATCTAACTTTTTCATGATCACATGTGAGTCCATTATTACACGAATGAAGATATGGATTATCAATTTGCTCTGGGTCACCTACTAAAACTATTTTACTACCTTCTCCTACCCTCCATACAATTGTGTTTACTTCATGTTTTGTTAGATTTTGAGCTTCATCAATTATGATGAATTGCTTAGGTATTGTCCTTCCTATTAAAAACCCATGTGCTTATCTTTAACTATTCTTAACTATATTCTTATATGCCAAATAGGTAGCATAAAAGTATACTCCATATATGACCATAATACCTAATATTACTATTACAACGGGAATAAGCTTTACCCCTAGTAATAGACCTACACTCTTTCGTAATCGGTTAATAATCTGTAGCCCTACTACAGAATGCATCAACCCTAAGGTAAAAGGTAACATAAAATGGATTAAAATCTGAAGAAATATACTTTTATTAATCATATGATCACATGCTCCGATTTTTTTCAATGTCTTATACCTATTTAAACTATCACTTGCCTCTGTTAATTGTTGAATTGCCAATAGGACTGCACTTCCTATTAAAAATACAAATCCTAAGTATATTCCTATATATAATAATTGTCCTATACTTGTTATGGTTTCCTTATATATTTGACTTTTACTTTCTGCACTTATAATAAATCCATACTTATTTAATAGTTCTTCATGTGATTCATACTGGGATCTATAAAACTTTTCTTTAATCTCTCTAATTTTTTCTTCTAATTCTTCCTTATTCTTTTCAGTTACACTTTTCATATGCATAATTGCAATAGTTTTATCCATATTTTTAACAGCTACATCAGGCACTATGGCAGTTAAATCATTATATTCTTCCTTCATGTGTTTATCTTTTATTACATATTCCATATTGCCGATCCTTATTTTCTTTTGACTTTTCATCAACTTTTCTAGGGCCTTTTTTTCATGGGTATTCCTTGTTATGAATAGGATCTCATTTTCCTTTAAATTAACAGTGCCTTGTCCACTTAATTTTCTCATTTCATTATATTGTGATAGTTTTACAACATACAATTTCCTCCAATTAGTATCCTTTAACTCTTTTTTAAAGTTTTCATTTCCATATTCATTTAACAAGTCATATATTTTCATATTTGATTCATAATAGTCTAAAACCACATATTGAAAAGATTCATAAAAATTCATATTAATTATTTTTAAAGCCTCTTTTATATCCCTAACTCCACCCTTATTATGATTAATATCTAATTGGATGACTCCATCAAAGGGCATTATATTTTCCAATCTTTTTTCTGCCTCATGCTTCACACTAAAACTAGATCCTAATATTCCAATAGTTAAAAATAGCATTAAACATATGATTGCCATGGATATGAAGTTTGTATTAACCTTATGGTTAAATTGTTTAATGACAAATATATTTAACCCTTTGAAATATATTTTCTTACTTTTTTTAAGTACAATAAGTACAAAACCAGATAATCCAAAGAAAAATAATAAAGTTCCTAAACTTCCCCATAGGATCGATAGGGGAAATTTTATATCCTTTGGAGTAAGGGAATATTTCCATGCCATATAATAAGCTATTCCTAAAAGAATTAGGGATAGGATGAATATGACAAATGAATATATTGGATTTTTCACTTTTATACTCTCATTTTTCTTTGCTCCCTTAATCAGATCCACTGATTTACCCTTTGAAACTAGAATTGTATTAAATATGATCACTATTAAAAACATGATTACAAAATAGATTAAAGTTTTAGAAAAAGCATAAATAGATAAAGTAAATGTATACTCTGTCATATTTAATTGAAATAATTCTCCTGTCAATATTGAAATTCCTTGTGATAACAGAATTCCAAGTATTAATCCTACAATTAATGATATGGTACCTACCATGAGGGTTTCATAAATTAATATTTTACATATTTTAACTTTTGCCATTCCTAGGGTGGCATATATTCCAAATTCCCTTTTACGCTTTTTTATTAAGGCATTATTAGCATATATTATTAATCCTCCAAAGATAATAGATATGAATACTGATATATAAGATATGACTTTTATTAAAAATCCTATTTTATGAATATTTTCCATTGCCCTTTGAGAATGGATAGAATTAAAATTATAAAATATACATACAGCCAGTGTTAGGGTTATAAAGTATATGGAATAATCTTTAAAACTCTTTTTTACATTATTAATAGCTATTTTAAAATACATCCTTCACGTCACCACCTAAAAGGGTCATTACTTCAATGATCCTATTGAAAAATTCTTTCCTAGAATCATTACCCTTTACTAATTCATTAAATATCTTACCATCTTTTATAAATAATATCCTATTAGCATAACTTGCCGTAAAAGGATCATGGGTTACCATTAACACAGTGGCCTCAAATTCCTTATTTAATCTTTCAAAGGATTCTAGCAACAGTCTTGAAGATTTAGAATCTAAAGCTCCCGTAGGCTCATCTGCCAGTATGAGAGATGGATCTGTAACTATGGCCCTTGCACAAGCTACCCTTTGTTGCTGTCCCCCTGACATTTCATAGGGATATTTATTTAAAACTGGTGATATTTCTAATGTTTCTCCAACCTTTTTAATCAGCCCGTCTATTTCCTTTGGATTTTTTCCTTGTATAGTTAAAGCTAAGGCTATATTTTCATAGGCCGTTAATGTATCTAATAGATTAAAATCTTGAAATATAAATCCTAGTTCGTCCCTTCTAAATTTATCTAATCTTTTAGGTTTTAATTTTGTGATATCATTTGCCTTTACAATAATGCGGCCTGTTGTTACATTATCAATAGTTGAAATACAATTAAGTAATGTGGTTTTACCACTTCCCGATGGTCCCATTACCCCCACAAATTCTCCCTTATATACATTAAAGCTTATTCCGTCTAAAGCCTTTGTTACATTTCCTTTTTTCCCATAATACTTCTCAATATTTTGTACACTTAATATATTTTCCATAGGTATTTCCTCCTTCCAATAAAATCATTATATTAAATTCTTTAAATATTACATATTTAATTATCTTTCATTAAGGTTACATTTTTGTAATATAATCATCCATAAAATAAAAAGCGCAAGTATTAAAACTCACACTTCCTTAAATCCCTAAATTAAATTGGCTCAATGGAAATACCATATGGACTTTTGTTCCTACCCCTAATTCAGATGCAATATTTATCTCTAATCCTAACTTATTGCAAAGTTTCTTACAAAGGTATAGTCCTATTCCTGTAGATCTATTGTATTTTCTTCCCTGTTCTCCTGTAAATCCCTTTTCAAAGACTCTATTAATATCTTTTGGTGAAATTCCTATTCCATTGTCTTCTATTATAAGGGTCACATTATTTTTATTGGTAGTTGAATATATTTTTATCTTACCTTCCTTAGGTTTAACATATTTAATTGAATTGCCTATAATCTGATTTAATATGAATTGAACCCACTTCATATCACTATAGACAAAAGTATCTATGTCATCTATTTGCAAACCTATCCTTTTATTTATAAAATCCTTAGAATTTCTACTAATAGTATTATTTATTACTTCTTTTAAATTAAACTTCTTTATTAAATAATCCTTATCCACATGATTGCTTCTTGAATAATATAAGGCCTGTTCTACAAATCCTTCTATTTTTTTTATTTCTTCACCCATGTTATCCATTATGGGACTTTTGTTATTGTCAATAATTAGCATACTTGATGCAATAGGTGTTTTAACTTCATGAACCCATTTATCTATATACTCCCTATAATCTAACTGAAGATTTTTATAATAATTCACATGTTCATGCATTTCTTTATTACATTCCCTTAATATTTCATAAAATAGTTTCCCCTCTAAGAAGTCAGGTTTTTCCATGATTTCCGCTAGTAAATACTTTTTATCAAGACTTTCTATTACCTCTTCCATATTATCATAGTATTTTTTATGCTTAAAAAATTCCATAAGAATATAGCTCATTAATGGCCCAAACCATATGATGAAAGCAAAAAACATAACTCCCCTTTCCACATGTAATAGGGCCATAATGGAAATTATAATTAAAAGTCCAATGAAATTTATAAATAAAAAGAAAAATCTTTCTTTTAAGTACTCTTTCATACTCATGTCATTATATACCCTAAGCCTCTCCTAGTCTCTATTACATCTTCTGCACCTATTTTTTGGAGGGTTTTTCTTAGTCTAGTTATATTTACAGATAATGTATTATCATCAATGAAAACATGGGAATTCCACAAATATTCCATTAATTTTTCCCTTGATACGATGGTTCCCTTGTTCTTCATCAAGCAGGAAAGTATCTTTAATTCATTCTTTGTTAATTGTTCCATATTTCCCTTATGGATAACACATCCCTTTAATATATTTAACTGAATATCCTTATGCATGAGCACATCACCATGATTGCTTTTAGAAGTTCTTTTCAAAACTGCTGAAATACGTGCTAAAAGTATTTGTGTATTATAGGGCTTTGTTATGAAATCATCTGCACCTAAATTCATACTCATAAGTTCATCCATTTGGCTATCTCTACTGGTAACCACTATTATTGGCACGTCAGAATTTTTTCTAACTTCTCTACATATATAATATCCATCAAAAACAGGCAAATTTATATCTAACAATATTAAATCACCATTTGATCTGGATATATCTTCAATTATATTATTAAAATCATCTGGAGCATAAACTTCATAACCATATTTAGATAAAAATATTTTTAGTTCTTCTCTTATGGTTTCAGTATCTTCCACTATAATAATTTTTTTCATACTATTCCTCCAATATAACTTGTTTGAAGCAATCTGCTTATTTATTACATATTATATCAGAAAAGTAGCCTTTTCATAGGCAATAGGTTACTTCACTAAAAAGAATTTTTCATTTATGGAACTAAATTTTCTTGTGTACTCAACATAAGTATGATATAATAATCGTACACTAACGCTTGCCCAAGCGCGGTCAGTATCTTTAGAGATACTGGCCTTTTGTGTTTTTGTCCATATTTTAAACCTTTTCATCAAAACTCCTAATTCACTTATGGTATTCTTAATAAAGGTTTATTCCATTTATAGCTTGTAAACCGGTCCTAGGCATTTCATTAGTTGACAGGGCTAGAGTAGACACATTATTCTTTGTTTTTAATATTAATTCTTCCATTCCGTCTAGAAATAAATTTATTATGGTATATTAATGGCATTTTCTATATGTAGAGCATTATAATCTTCTTTAGCACGTATATCCAATAAAATAGCACCTCTTTTAATTGCTTTTTTTATTTGATTTACAGAAACATTTTCAATCTCATCATTTGAAATTGACATGTGAAAAGGCACCTCCTTTTGATCAATGGATTTTCATAAATCAAATCACCTTCCATTAATGCAGAAAGGTGATTCAACTTTATTCTTTATTTTTTTGTTTTCTTTGAAGTTCCCTTATTATTATCTGTCTTCTTCTCTTCTTCAACTATTTGAACACCACAACTGCATCCACCTGAACCTCCAAATAATTTGACTAAGATTGATTTTTTTTCTTTACCCATTTATTTCTCCTCCTTTAAATTAATCCCTTATTTTATTTACTCTATTACATTAAATATATTGAACAAGTATCCCGTTAGGGTAGCCACTGAGAAAACTGATAAAACAAAGGCTATAACCATTTTTTTCTTAAATATTGTATTAAGTAACGTAACCTCAGGTATACTTGCTCCTGCACCTCCAATAATAAGTGCCATTATTGCACCTATACTCATACCTGATGCATTAAGTGCCTTTGCTATTGGAATCATAGTTTCTGTTCTCACATACATGGGTACTCCAATAACTGCCGCAACAGGAACAGCAAATAAATTATCAGGTCCTGCAACTCTAGCAATAAAACTTTGAGGAACAAATCCATATATAAATGCCCCTACCCCTGCACCAACAAATAAGAATGGTAACACTTTTATAAATAATGAGAAAGTATCTTTAATTGCAAATTTAAAAACTTGCATATGTTTTTCCATTTTTGTTCCTTCTAAGACATCATAAGTTATTTCATCATTATGACCACCTTGGATTGTAACATTTTTTATCTGATCTTCCATTCCAAGCTTTTCTAATAATGTTCCTATTAAAACTGAAAATACAAATGTAAATGCTCCATAGATTGCTGTGATTTTAATTCCAAAGAACTTTGTAAAAAGTATAATAATCATTGGATTAAGTACTGGTGAAGCTATTAAAAATGATATGGTCCCTCCAAATGGAGCCCCACTTTTAAACAGACCCACAAGAATAGGTATTGTGGAACATGAACAAAATGGTGTTAAGGCACCTAATGCTGCTCCCATTATGTTTTGAAGACCCTTACGTGGTTTGGTCAAAACCCTTTTTATGGTTTCTTGAGATATATACCTTTGAAGTAATGCTACCAGAAAACTTATTACGATAAAAAGTACCACTAGTTCTCCAGCTATGTGTTTGAAAAATGCTAATGCCACATTAAAATTGTTTGCTTTAAACAAAGTTATCCCTCCTCTTATATTTGCTTTCTTCTGGATTTAGGATTATTATAATACATATGATAATTAAAGGAAGTACGTACTTTAAAGTTACTAGTTACTTATTTGATACTGTAATCAAATAGTAACAGTTGAAAATGGAGGGATATAGCGTGAAAAAAAATATGGAAGAAATTAAAAATCTAACTAGTTCTGAATGTGGAATAGAGTATACATTATCTGTTGTAGGAGGGAAATGGAAGCCCCTTATTCTATGGTTTTTGTCAAAGAATGGAATTCAAAGATACGGTGAAATTAGAAGATTCATACCTACTGTAACAAATAAGATGTTAAGTCAACAATTAAAGGAGTTAGCCAATGATGGACTTATATATAGAAAAGACTATAAGCAAATTCCTCCAAAGGTAGAATATCGCATTACTGAAAAGGGTATGACATTAGAACCTGTACTAGATTATATGTGTGCCTGGGGAGTAGAACATAAGAATAACTAAAAGGTATCCTTCAATAATTTTTAAATTTTATATTCTCTACATGAACGCTTCACAAGACAAATTATAACCTCCTATATTTTTTAGGAGGTTATAATTTGTCTACTATTTACTTATGCATGTTTATAGATATAAACCAAAATGTGAAAATATGTTGATTTATATTGTCCTATGATATAATAAGAATAACTTCTAATAAAAAATGACACCCATAATGATAACTCATGACACTTTAGAAGCTATATCTGCATAAAAGCAAACAATTTAATTACATGAAAAAATCTACTACCATAAATTAACTATTCTAAGTTTTCACCTCTGATCTTATAAATTCATTGAATATTCCATAAGTTTTTCTTGCATTTGTGCATAAAATAATCATATAATATCTATAAAATTAATTTGATGCTTAAATAACCAGTAGCATAAAAAATATCTAATCTATTGTTATTTTCATTGTTAAACAAGAAATTCATACTAAAAAGGAGGAGTATAATGACTAACAAAACAATGAATCGTTGGTTTGTTGTATTAGGTGCTGTATTATTACAAATGTGTATAGGGGCTATTTACACATGGAGTTTATTTAATCAGCCACTTATGGATAAATTTGGTTGGGGGAAAAGCGAGGTTGTTCTTACTTATTCAATTGCCGTTTTTGTCTTTGCTTTCTCAACTATCTTTTCTGGTAGACTACAAGATAAAATAGGGCCAAGAAAAGTTGCTACTATTGGTGCTATACTTTATGGAGGAGGGTTAATACTAGCCTCTACAGCCACATCCCTTACCCAATTATATATTTATTATGGTCTTATAGCTGGAGCTGGAGTTGGATTTGCCTATGTTTGTCCCTTATCTACTTGTGTTAGATGGTTCCCAGAGAAAAAGGGCTTCATTACAGGTATAGCAGTTGGTGCCTTTGGACTAGGAGGTTTAGTTTTCAAATCTATAATTCAATATTTTATAGTTAATAAGGGAGTTTCTTCAACATTCCTTTATCTAGGCATAATTTATTCTGTACTAGGTTTAATTGGATCTCAATTCCTAATACTTCCACCAGCTACATATGGCTCTGGTGTTAAGAACCCTAATAATACTAAGGAAAATGTCTTTACAGTTGGGGAAATGATTAAAACTAAATCATTTTATTTTATTTGGGCAATGTACTTATTTGCATGTATGAGTGGACTTTTAGTTATAGGACTTGCTAAAGATATTGGTATACAATTGGCTGGATTAGAAACTGCTGTAGCTGCAAATGCAGTTGCCATGATTGCACTATTTAATACTGGTGGAAGACTTATATGGGGTACCCTTTCAGATAAATTAGGTAGAATAAGAGTGGTAACAATGATGTTTATAATAACTGCCATATCCATGATTACCATGAGTATAGTTACATTAAATTATGTTACTTTCTTTGCTTGCCTAGCTGGTATTGCCTTCTGCTTTGGAGGATTCTTAGCAGTGTTCCCAACAATAACAGGAGAATTCTTTGGTATTAAAAATTTAGGTGCCAACTACGGAGTTGTCTATCAAGCATATGGAGCAGCCGCGTTAGTTGGTCCAATAATCGTTGCAAATGCTGGGGGGTTAAAACCTACATTTATGATAGCAGCTGTCCTTGCTATAATAGGTGCTATTTTAACCTTCATAGTAAAACCGCCTATAGTAGATAATATGTAAATGGTATAATTCCCATATAATACCCCTTCACCTATGAAGGAATTTTTAGAATGAAAAAAATAGAAAAACGCCTTTCTAAAATGATCAGAAAGGCGTTTTTTTAATCACATGATTCTTTACAATAGTCATATGGGAATGATACATTCATTACATATCTATATCTTTCATCGCCCACATATTTTCCTGTTTTATTATCTTTTCTACACTCACCTATACGATGGGTTTTCTTTTCATAGAATTGAAACATTTCTACCTTTGTGTACTTTTCATTGTGTCTAATCACACAAATATTTGGTTTTTCCCTATTATCTAATTTATTAATAGAAACCTTATTGATCTCTTTTATAGGTTCACCATCTTTAGTTAAATCTCCACTTTCAAATATACGCTCGGCTATTTCATTGTCATTTAAATATACAATCAATATATTTTCCTGTTGTTCATCCATTTGATTAGTTACCACATATATATAATGAGAATCATCTAGAAACTCCCCATATAGCACCTTACGATTTTCATTTTTTAACTTCTGGGTAAATTTATTAATTACCATTTCTTTCGCATTATATATATAGGTTCTCTGTTGATTAAGTAAATCCTTATACATTGTATGTCCAAACATTAGATTAGGGGTCTCTTTATTTCTATATATCCATTTCTTTTCAATGTTCTCATTATTTAAAATAAGAATATCTACTCCTTCATAAAGTTTCCCATCTCTAAAAACATATACTATACTATTTTCCTTTGAGTGTTCCACAGATATTTTACTTATTTTATAATTCTTAGTATCCATAACATTATTTCCATATGAATCAAAACCAAATTCTCCAATTTTTTTAAATTTGCCATTGATTTTTTTCATGATCAATACATTTTCGTATTCTGGATTTATACTATCATTAACAACACATAACTTATAAAGTTCATTTAATTCATAGGCAAAGAGGGGTTTTTGCATCTCATTATGAACTTCCTCATTCACATGTATTTTATCTGATAGTTTATATGTGTCCTTACTTTCTTCCCTAACAATTTCCACACCTTTGCAATCTGCCACTACAGATGTGACTAATAGTATTAATAATATGCCTATTCCTCTTGTCATAAATTTTATCATACTAATCTCCCTTTTAAATATTCAAATTTCAACTGTATCCCCTTTGTCCCTTAATTTTTATATTTATTTAATTTTCTCTTTTACTGGACAGTCAAAAGTTTTGTTCACTTAAGAAGCTAGTCGATCCTCTTGAAAAAATGGATCAACTTGCTTGTCTTTAATTATTCTACTTATGCTAAATCTATTATGTTTTTCAATAATCGAAAAAATACTCTTTCTTAGATAACAAGCAACTGTAGCTTCTGAAACCACTGCTTTAGATTTTGTTCTTAAAAACCTAAAACTTTGAGTATTTATATCCTTTGAACACTTTAGTGAAATGATTTGAAGAAGTCCCATTGCAATAGAAGTAAAC
>NZ_JAOART010000032.1 GCF_025210435.1 Anaeromicrobium sp. | reverse complement strand
ACCCAAGTCCTTGTCACAAGCGAAAGTGTGAATCTTCGTATATAGGTTCATGTGTCATGTTGGAGTAGCATAGGATGTTGTGACGTTCCAGGGTTCCAAAGATTTTCAATCGTTTCCCTTATAGGCAAGTTACTGTATAAAACAAATTTACAACCAAGAAATCTATATATAGATAATATTATCATATAATATGTAAATATAGAATCTATGGAGATTTATGAAGACATATTAGAAAAGTTCATAATGAATATGTAATAATAAATAAAGGGAAGATATTAGTAAACATATCTTCCCTTTATTTATTAAAATAAGGCTAAACTATCTAAATTATCTCCATCCGTTTCGTTTCTATTAGTTCTTAAATATTCTTTTCCCTTTTTAGGTTTAACCACGTGAACTCCACCTATTAATCCTTCTTTAGCCATGGATATGGCCTGTTTTATAGTACATTCATTTCCATCAGATAACATTACATCAGTAATATTTCCATTTGAATCTTTTCTAACCTTTATTATTTCCTGTTTATCCATCATAATCCCTCCTATATTAGATAGGATTGCATTTAATCTTGAAATTATTCAATATAATATATATGATAAATTATAAGTATTCATTTTAAAATGGGAGTGAAAGCATTGAATTTAAAGGAAAATAAAGATGCCCTAGGGCATCTTATGAATCCAAAGAGTATAAAAATTCCACATATTTTTTGTACCAATAGGATTTCTTTTCCTTTGAGCTTAAGCTAATAATATCCATATGGTCCGTATCCTTTAAAAGGCCCATATGATTCCAAATGCCCCTTTGAGGTGAACCTATAAAATTTTTAATTATATCTTTAGAACCAAGTTTTGGACCATTCATTGAAATGGTATTTACTACACCATCATTTTGAAACCAATTTCTATTAATAGAAACTTTATTTTTATCATTGTCAGTAAATGATCCCATGAATAGGGCAAATGGAATTAAAATAGGATGAAGGTCCTTTTTAGGAATTTGCTTCTTAGACAATAGGCTAGCCTTTGTCTTTTCAGTGGACCAAGAAAAATAGTACACTTCATCTTGTGCTTTTACCCAACTATTTAATTCCATTGCGCCCTGGGGACTTAGATCCCAAGCGCTTATATCTTTAGTTTTATTCCAAAGGGGACTTTCCCATACTCGTTTTGCAAAATCTATAAAATTTTCACTGCTACCCTTGTATAACCCCCAGTGATCTAGTTTAAAATCATAAAAGTTAGATTTGTGTAGTGATGATTGGGCAGCGCCGAGGGCTACTAACTTTTGTGCATAGGGAATAACACCTAAAACCCCTTGGGTTAAAGTGGTGCCATCATGTGGTGAAGCAATAGTAGTAATAGAATGGATAGAAGAGGTACTTCCTACAAACAATGGGGATAAAAGGCCCTCGTGAACAGCCTTATTGATTTGAACTTTACTAGGATTCTTTCCAAGAACAGATTCTATTTCCTCTAAGGAACCCTGTTTTAATAGATGGGATAAAACTCTTACAGTTTGCCCTCCCATACTATGGGAAATCAGATGGATTTTGTTTATAGGACTCCATTTTTTATATACTCCTCTAAATTTCATTCCATATCTATCATGTCCATATTTGGAAGAATGAGCTTTTCCGTAGTCTACCCTAGTTCCTTTTATATAAGCATATAGTTCACATGCCCTATCCCAATTACTAGAAAAGGGACTTACAGTGGCCGTATAAGATTCAAAACCACTTTGATTCAAATATTTTTCATAATCTTCCTGTGTTCCTCCCCAATAAAGTACATTAAATAATTCGCCCCTTCCCCAACCACCAAATCCATGAACGAAAATGACTGGATAGGAATTAGCCATTAAAATACACCCCCTTTTATTATTAAATTCCCAATATGATAATTGTAAAACAACCTATCTTATATTATATTACGAAAAAAAACATTCCTTGGTGAATTGAATAGAAGAATAATATATAAATTTTATGTATTTTCCTTTTGTTTTTATATAGATAAACCTTATACAAATTATTTAATTATAGATTATTCTAATATTTATAAAAAAATCCTATTTATTGAATTAAAATAATTTTATATTATGAATTTAAAGAGGGGGAGTTACAATATGGCTGATTACAGAGAAATGTGGAGTTCGTTAGATATGGATTTAGAAAAACACGATGAATTATGTGCAGTGTTACCAGAGTTTTATGGAGAAATATATATGGAGCAAGAAAATAGACCAGAGGGTATGAATTATTTTAATATGGTTGTTTCTGAAATTCATGGTCTTAGGGTTAAGGAGTTAAATGAAGGAAAAAAAGAAAATAAAAAGGTAGTGGGAACATTTTGCGTTTTTGTACCTGATGAAATAATAACGGCAGCAGGAGCTGTAAGTGTGGGATTATGTGCAGGATCTGACTTTTGGCACCCAGATGGGGAAAAGATAGTACCTAAAAATACCTGTCCCTTAGTAAAGGCAGCAGTTGGAGCTTATTTTGGTAAAACCTGTCCATACTTTCAATCCTGTGATTTAATAGTAGGAGAGACCACTTGTGATGCTAAGAAAAAGGCATGGGAGATTTTTAGCGAAGAAATAGATACACATGTGATGGAATTACCACAGATGAAAAGGGATAAGAATAAAAAACACTGGGAAGAGGAAGTGGAATTATTCAAAGAAAAAATAGAATCAGTGACAGGTCATAATATTACAGAAGAAGAATTATACGAAAAAATAAAATTGCACAACGAAAAAAGAAATGTATTA
The DNA here is from genome assembly GCF_025210435.1 of Anaeromicrobium sp. Taxonomy (GTDB): domain Bacteria; phylum Bacillota; class Clostridia; order Peptostreptococcales; family Thermotaleaceae; genus Anaeromicrobium. The sequence goes on along the minus strand of NZ_JAOART010000032.1, from coordinate 63,670 downwards.
AAGAGATTATATGATTTTAGAAAAGTAGATAATCCACCTATAAGTGGAAAGGACGTATTATTAATAACTCAAATTGCTTTTTATGATGATCCTAAAAGGTTTATTGAAATGACTAATAAACTATGTGATGAATTAGATGAAAGGATTAAAGAAAATAATGGAGTGTACAAAGAAAATGCTCCAAGGCTTTTAATAACAGGAACACCTATGGCCATACCAAATTGGAAGATGCATCACATAATAGAAACTAGTAATGCAGCTGTAGTTGCAGAAGAAACTTGTACGGGAACTAAATATTTTAAGAACTTAGTTTCTGAGGAAGAAAAGGACATGGAGGGTATGATTAAGAATCTTGCGAGTAGATATATGAAAACTAATTGTGCCGTATTTACTCCTAACAAAAGTAGAATAGATGATATTATAAATATGTATAAGGAATATAGGGCAGATGGTGTAATATATTATTCACTACCATTTTGTACGTGTTATGCAGCAGAATACATGAGTGTGAAGGAAGCACTAGAAAAAGAAGGTATTCCAGTTATTATGATAGAAACAGGCTATGGATTAGAAGATGCAGGTCAAATAAAAACTAGATTAGAGGCCTTTTTAGAAATGCTAGATAAATAGGTGAGAATACATGAATTTGTATATATTATTTCCTAACCATTCTAATGGAATGCTTATGGAACGTATTTTAGTTGAAAATAATATTAAATACACTATTTCTCCAACTCCACGAGAATTAAGCATATGTTGTGGTATATCAATAATGATAAATAAAGAAGATAGAGAATTAGTTGAAAAACTTATTGAAGAAAATAGTAATTTGAAGATAGAAGGAATCCATGAATTAAATAAGAAAAGAAAAAAATTTATTAATATATAAATGGAGGGAAATAGTAGTGTACTCTATAGGAATAGACTCAGGTTCAGTAGCTACAAAGGCAGTATTATTCAATGGACAGATTGTGGATTCAATTATAATTCCCACAGGATGGAGCCCTAAGGAAAGTGCTAAGGAAGCTTATAATAAAATAATAGAGAGAAATAATTTAGATAAAAGTAAAATAAAAAAGGTAATAGGAACAGGTTATGGTAGAATATCCATGGATTTTATTGACAGGGCCATAACGGAAATAACTTGCCATGCTAAAGGAATGCATTTTTTAAATCCTAATATAAGAACCATCCTAGATATAGGAGGACAAGATAGTAAAGTTATAAGTGTGGATGAGAATGGAAATGTCCTAGATTTTTTTATGAATGATAAATGTGCAGCAGGAACAGGAAGATTTTTACAGGTTATGGCTGTAACTTTAAATATGGATATAGATAATATAGACGAAGAATTAAATGAAGAATTAACTCCTCAAAAGATAAGTAGTATGTGTACTGTTTTTGCAGAATCAGAAATTATAAGTTTACTTGCAAAGGGAATAGATAAAAAAAGTATCTTCCTAGGCATATTAGAGTCTATAGGAAATAGGGCCTTTTCCATATTACATAAGGTAAATTCAAAGGAAGTCATAGGGTTTAGTGGGGGCGTAGCCAAAAGTAATTTAGTAAAAAATATAATAGAGAAAAAAGTAAAAAAGGAAATATATGTCCCTGATGATTCTCAAATAGTAGGAGCTTTAGGGGCTGCCATAAAGGGATTTTAAGGTAAAATGGATACAGTAACTGTATCCATTTTTTTACGCTATAATATAATGGATAACATAGATACAATTTTAAAATGTACTGTTGACTAGGTACAAAAAATATGGAATAATTAAATTGTACTTATTATGATAAAATATGGAATAAAGGGGAGAATATAATGGAAATGGAAAAGAATAAGTGGCATGTAAAAAGAATTGTATTGTTAGGACTACTCATGGCATTTAACATGGTGGCTACTTACATTCATGTACCTGTGGGAGGTAGTATGATGCATTTAGGTACTACAGCCCTTTTTATAACGGCCCTAATACTAGATCCTGTTGATGCTGCTATTGCATCGGGAGGAGGTATGTTTTTATTTGATATATTTGGAGGATATGTTACCTATGCACCCTTTACTTTAGTAATCAAGGGCCTTATGGCTTATATAGTATCTAAATTAGTTCATAAATCAGGCGAAGGTCTTAGTCTGAAAGTAAATTTAGGAGCCTATGTAATAGGAGGGATTGTATCTTTAGTAGGTTATTATTTTACTAATGTATTTTTTACAGGAAGTTTCATAGGGCCTATAAGCAAAATACCAGGGTCTATTTTAACTACAACAATAGGCATATTAATAGCTCTACCCCTTGGTATACAAGTGAAAAAGGCATATTTAAAAATTTAATAAGATTTTAAAGGGCATTGAAAAATTTCAATGTCCTGTTATAATTTTTGTATAGAAATTATGGAGGATTTTTCTTATGGAAAGACAAAGAATTATTGAATCAATAAAGGATATAGTAAAAAATCAGTTAATGGGAGAAGGGTCAGGCCATGATTGGTGGCATACTTTAAGAGTTTATAATATGGCTAAAAATATGGCTAAAGAAGAGAATGCCAATATGTTCATAGTGGAAATTTCATCCCTTATTCATGATTTATATGATTGGAAATTTTATGGTGAAGAAGGACAAATTGAAAAGACACAAATGTTATTAGATAAGTTTATAGATGATAAAAATGAAATAGAAACTATTATGGACATTATAATAAATGTTTCCTTTAAGGGAGGAACTGTTTTTGCAAAACAAAGTACTTTAGAAGGTGAAATTGTACAAGATGCAGATAGATTAGATGCATTAGGTGCTATAGGCATAGGAAGGGCCTTTGCCTATGGAGGTCATAAAAATAGAGAAATGTATAATCCTAACGAGGGCCCTAGGGAGTATTCTAATTTAGAAGAATATAAAAATAGTAAGGGTCATACTATAAATCACTTTTACGAAAAATTGTTATTATTAAAGGACAAAATGAATACTAAAGCAGGAAAAAGAATAGCTGAAAATAGACATGGATTTATGGAAAATTTCTTAGAAGAATTTTATAAAGAATGGAATGGAGAAAAATAGGATATGATTAAATCATATCCTTCTTTTACGTTATAGGAGGGGCAGCAACCTTAGCTGCGTGGAAGGGAACCACAGGGTCTCATAGGGAATCGTAGATCCTACGATTTTTTAGTATTAATTTTTAGCCATTATCAATAGGATACTATGTTATAATGGGATTAAAAGTTTCGCAAAATGAATTGTTGGTTCATATAATGAAACTTATCCTTAGACAAAGGAACTTTTATGTGTTATAATTTGAAAAATCTATAAAAAAGGGATGTGGTCATGTGACAGAAAATGAAGTGAAAAATAAAAAACTACACATAAAAAATTGCAAAAGAATTGTAGTTAAGGTTGGAACTTCTACATTGACTCACTCTACTGGATTGTTAAATTTGTCTAGAATAGAAAACTTAGTTAGACAATTGGCAGACATACACAATAGAGGGATTGAGGTAGTATTAGTTTCATCAGGTGCTATAGGTGCTGGTGTAGGAAAATTAGGATTAGATGAAAGACCCAAAACTATCCCCGAGAAGCAAGCAGCTGCAGCCATAGGTCAAGGTGTATTACTACATATGTATAGTAAGTTTTTTTCAGAATATGGAAAAATAACAGGACAAATTCTGTTGACAAGGGATGATATGGCAGATAGACATAGATTTTTAAATGCTAGTAATACTTTTTCTGCCCTACTGGATAAGGGCGTAATTCCTATAGTTAATGAAAATGATGCAACGGTAGTTGATGAAATAAAATTTGGTGATAATGATACCCTATCTGCCATGGTGGCTAGTTTGGTAAACGCAGATCTATTAGTTTTATTAACGGACATAGATGGCCTTTATGATTCTAATCCAAAGGAAAATAAAGATGCTAGGAGAATAGAGTATGTGGAAAGTATTGACGAGTCCATATATAATATGGCAGATGGCGCTGGATCTAAATTAGGAACGGGTGGTATGATAACTAAAATAAGAGCCTGTAAAATAGCTTCTTTTTCTGGTGTATGTACTGTCATAGCTAATGGTAGTGAGAAAAATATACTAAATATGATAGTAGATGGAGAAGAGGTAGGCACGTTTTTTCAAAGGAAAGAAGAAACTCTCAAGGCTAAAAAGCATTGGATGGCCTTTGTTACAAACCCGAGGAATAAAATATATGTGGATGAGGGAGCAAAAAGGGCATTATTAGAAAATAGAAAGAGTCTGTTACCGGCAGGAATAGTAAAGGTTGAGGGACAGTTTGGAAAGGGAGAAGTTTTAGCAATTTTTAATATGAGCAATGAAGAAATAGCCCATGGGGTTACTAACTACAATTCCACCCATATAGATATGATAAAGGGATTTGAGAGTAGTAAAATAGAAAGAATACTTGGACATAAGGATTATGATGAGGTAATCCATGCTAATAATTTAGTTATAATGAAAAGGTAGGGGAATAATATGGATATGAAGAATTATGTATTAAATATAGGTAAAAGGGCCAAAAAAGCATCTAGAGGGATGATAAACCTAGATACAATAACTAAAAACAAAGCCTTAATAAGGATGGCGCAAGCTTTACTAGATAATAAAGAATATATTTTAAATGAGAATAAAAAGGATATGAAAAATGGTGAAGACAATGGATTTACAAAGGCTTTATTAGACAGGCTACTACTTACAGAAGATAGATTAAAGGCCATGGCAGGAGGCCTTAAACAGGTGGCTTCTTTAGATGACCCTATTGGGGAAATGGTGTCTATGATAAAGAGACCTAATAACTTAAGAATAGGGAAAATGAGAGTGCCACTAGGTGTTGTGGGTATAATATATGAAGCAAGACCAAATGTAACGGTAGATGCAGCAGGACTTTGTATTAAGTCAGGAAATGTGGCCATACTAAGGGGTGGCAAAGAGGCTATTAATTCTAACATAGCTCTAATTAAAGTCATATCTAAAGCTGCCATGGAAGCTGGATTGCCAGAGGGGTGTATAAACTTAATAGAAATAACAGATAGGGAAGCTGCAAATGAGATGATGAGACTAAATGGATATATAGATGTATTAATTCCAAGGGGGGGAGCTGGTCTTATTCAAGCAGTAGTTAAAAATGCGTCTGTTCCAGTAATTGAAACAGGAGTAGGTAATTGCCATATATATGTGGATGAATGGGCCCACAAGGAAAGGGCAATTGACATAATAATCAATGCTAAAACTCAAAGACCAGCCGTATGTAATGCACTAGAGACCCTATTAGTTCATGAAAAAATAGCTCAGGAGTTTTTACCTAAGCTACATGATAAGCTAGATAAATTAAATGTGGAAATAAGAGGTTGTGAGAAGGCTAATAATATATTAGAAAATATAGTATTGGCCAATGAAAAAGACTGGAGTACTGAATATTTAGATTTAATATTAGCTATTAAAGTAGTTAATAATATGGATGAAGCCTTAGAACATATACATGTTTATGGAACTAATCATTCTGAATCTATCCTTACTAGGGATTACAACAATTCACAGAGGTTTTTACAAGAGGTAGATGCAGCAGCCGTTTATGTAAATGCATCAACTAGATTTACTGATGGTGAAGAATTTGGATTTGGGGCCGAAATAGGAATAAGCACTCAAAAACTCCATGCAAGGGGTCCTATGGGATTAAAAGAACTTACAACTTTTAAATACACCATATATGGAGAAGGACAAATAAGATAAATTAAAAGATGCCTGTGATTTTTCATGGGCATCTTTTAATTTAGGCATATTCAAAAAATAAATTATAGATTTATCATTTTCAAACTTGCTTTATGTGGGCCTACTTCAGGAAAATATATTGAAATTTTTTCCATTGAAGTCCTTGTCACAAACGAAAGTATGAATCTTCGTAGATAGGTTCATGAGTCATGTTCAAGTAGCATAGGATGTTGTGACGTTCCTCAATTTCAAAAATTTTCAATATATTTTCCCTTGTAGGCAAGTTACTGTATAAAGAAAGCCTAGTGTTGATAAATCTATAGTCATTTTACTGGTTTATTTTTTCATATACCTTATTAATTATTCTAGAGAGTTTCTAAACTTTACTAGTTTTTCAAGAAGTTTATCTATATTTTCTATAACTATTTCCTTTTCGTCTTCATTAACATGTAATTTTTGCATTTGATTAATTTCAAAGGTAGCCTTTTCTAGTAATCCCTTTAAATTGGGAGAAGTTCTAGTGCTAGAATAGGTCCATTTAGTAATATCTCCATCTCGGATTTGCTTGAAGTTTCTAGATATTTGGGATTTTAAAGATCCTAATGAATTATTATATAGTTTACTTTTGCGTAGTTCAAAATATAGTTTTCTTAAGGGAATTCCTTCATTTAATCTAGTAAGTATCACATTAACACATTCTTTGTTAAGAGAGTCATAAGGATGCATATAAATTTCCTCCATATTTAAGCTTTATATGAGTTGTTGTACACTTAGATCTTCAACAACGTATTTCTATTATAATCATATTAATATAGTTTTTTGTTTATTACAAAAATCTAAAATGCAAAAGAAATAATATTTTTTTAAATTTAAAAAGAAGCTGAAAAAAGAAGTTTCTTTTTGAAAAAGGGCGAGTATACTGGTAAAATGTATATTAAGAGGAAATTATGTAAAAAAAGGAGGAAATATGCAGATGAGTAAGAAAAAGAAATCATCAATAGGAACGAAAACCTTAGGCGCATTTTTTGTAACAATGACCATAATAATAGTAATAATTACTACATTATCAGGTTTTATGATTGATAAATATATGAAAAAGCAAATGGCTGATAATGCTCTTAGGCTGATTAAGGAAACATCACAAAAGATTGAAATTAACGAAATGGCTGTAATAAACCTTGAAAAGCAATTAGAAGATAAGATTAAAATAGCAGCAAAAACAATAGAGGTAAGTGGCCATGTATCTAATAAATATTTGAAAGATATATGCCAAAAAGCTGGTATTGATCAAATAAATGTATCTGTAAATAGGGTAATAGTCAACTCAAATCATGATGAATATGTGGGATTTGTATATGGAGAAGATCATCCTGCAGATAGGTTATTTAAAGGTGAAATAAATGAAATTATGGAACCTATAAGAGCAGATACGGAATCTGATAAGGAATATAAATTTGGTGCTATTAAAACGGCTGATGGAAGAGTAATACAGGTTGGAATATCTGCAGATAAGGTAAGGGAGACTGAAAAGGCTTTTAGTAAACAAAAAATTATGGAAGAACTGGCTAAAGGTAAAGATATTGTATTTGCCCTTATTGTAAATGAAAAATTAAAAGCAATAGCCCATAGTGACAAGGATAGAATTGGAAAAGATTTAAGTGAAGATCAAGGAGTTAAATCGGCAGTTATAGACAAAAAACCATATACAAGTACATATATGTATAAGGATCAAATAGAAACCTATGAGGTATTGTTACCATTAGATATTAACGGAGAATATATGGGGGCCATAAATGTGGGCCTTTCATTAGAGCCTGTGAAAGAGACTATAAAAGAAGTTGTAAAGAAAAGTATAATCTATAGTTTAATACTCTTCGCATTATGTGGACTTTGCATATATATTTACATTAAGAAGTTAATAAAGCCATTAGGAGAACTATCAAAGGTGGCTGAGAAGGCTTCTAAAGGACATTTAAAGGCAGAGGTAAATATTAAGAGAAATGATGAAATTGGTTTCGTAGGTAAGGCCTTTAATGAAATGATGGAAAATATTAGGCACATGATAAATGGAATTATAAGGAATTCAAATGAAGTGAATAAATCTAGTGAAGAACTTTCAAGTGTAGCAGAAAAAATAACGGCAGAAATTCAAAATGTAGGAGCTACTACAGAAGAAATAGCAGCAGGAATGGAAGAAAGTAGTGCAGCTATAGAAGAAATAGTAGCATCTATAGATGAAATAACAGAGGCTTCTAAGAACTTATCTAACAAGGCTAAAGAGGGAAATTATATAGCAAAAGAGATTGACATTAGAGCTTCTAAGATGAAGGAAAATGCAGCAAATTCTAAGGAAGTAACTACTAAAATGTACAAGGAGAAGCAAGAAAAGATTGTTAATGCAGTTGAAAGAAGTAAAGTAGTAGAAAAGATAAAGGACATGTCAAATGCTGTATCTTCCATATCAGAGCAAATAAACTTACTTGCACTAAATGCAGCTATAGAGGCTGCTAGAGCAGGAGAACAGGGGAAAGGATTTGCAGTAGTTGCAGAGGAAGTAAGAAAACTAGCAGAAGAGTCTTCAAATAGTGTTGGACAAATTGAAAGTGTAATAGAAGAAGTACAATTGTCAGTAAAGGAACTTACTAGTAATGCTACTGATATATTAGATTTTATAAATAGGGATATAATGAAAGATTATGAGTTCTTAGAAGAATCAGGAGAGCAGTACTATAAGGATTCAGAGTCAGTAAAAGAGCTATTAGAGGATTTCTCAAGAGCCACTGTGGAAATTTCTACAGCTATGGATGAAATGAATACAGCTGTATCAGGAGTATCTGTTACAATAGAAGAATCTGCTTCTGGATCTCAGGATATAGCCGAAAGCATAGGAGATGTAACTGGATCAGTAGAAGAAATATCTAATGCAGCGTACATTCAGCTAAAGGCAGTAAAAGAATTAGGTGAAATGGTAAATAAATTTGAAATATAGAAAAAAAGTCTTCTCTTGGGAAGACTTTTTTCTCTTTCATGCATATAATGAAGTAATAAGTATAAAGGGGGATTTTAGTAATGAAAATACTCATAAATTTACTAACCCTTATATTATTACCTATAATATTAGTTAGTCTAATAATTGACGGTGTAGCCATTTATAGAACATCTGCCATAATAGTCCTAGTTTTATATATTCTATTTGTAGAAAATAAGTATGACAGAATAGTTTTATCATTTAAAGGTATACTAAACAAAGTAAAAAAATAGCCACCTAAGATGGTGGTATTTTTTTGCTTTGTTTAGTATATCTAAATTATTAAGTTAAATCTTTTCTTAAGTTAAATAAATTCCATGGATAGGTATCACCTGGTAATGTGCTAAAGTTTAAATACCCTTTTTTTACAGGATGCTTAAAATTTAGCTTATAAGCCCATAGGGCAATTTGGGACCAATCTTTTCTTTTCATAAATTCCTTGTTGTATTTAGTATCTCCCCAAAGGGGAAAACCGATGTGGGATAATTGAACTCTTATTTGATGGTGACGACCTGTTTTTAACTTTATATGTAATAGGCTTAGATGTCCAAACTCTTCCGTATCTATAGTTTCAATGACCCTGTATTCTAATAGAGCTTTTTTAGCATTTTTATCATCTTGGGTAGTAACCTTACTCATATTTACCGTTTTTAGTTTTTTTAGATAGTCTGTTAATTCCATAGATTCCTCAGTGGGTTTTCCACAAACTATGGCTAAATAATCTTTCCTAAAGGATCTACCTGAAATCTGTTTAGATAGATTTTGATTAGATTCCCTTGTCTTTGGAAAAACCATAATTCCTCCTACAGGTCTATCTAATCTATGGACAATTTCTAAATAAACCTTTTTTAAGTTAGGATTATTTTTCTTTATATGCTCTCTAAGTATGGAAAGAAGGCTAGTATCCATACTCTTATCATCCTGGCAAGGTACTTTAGGTGGTTTCTCAGCTACTATTATGTTCTTATCTTCAAATATTATTTTAGGATCCATCATATGTCCTCCTTATAAACTAGTTACTTAATTAGTAAAAGTCATATATGATCTTTTGTCAAGGTATATATGGTAAAAAAATAAAAATGTGGAATTAGGCATATTCAAATTCCTCAGGGAACTGACTAGTTTATTTCTTTCATATGCCTTAATCCACATTAACTTAATATTAAAACACTAAATTTAATTTTTTTAGTCTATTCTTTAATTCATTAATAGTATTTATTTCTTCTTCTTCGTTTTCAGCTTCAAAGGTTACAGAAAATCTCACGTAAGGTTCTGGTATATTCCATGGAACGGTACATATCATACTTTTTTCTAGTAGGTACAATGAAAAATCTTCTGCATCCTTAAATACTTTTCCATCAGCAGTTCCCTTTGGAATAGGAACATATAGATAGAAGGTGGCCTTAGGTTTACTTACTGAAAAACCTATTTCACTTAGGGCATCTACTAATAGATCAAATCGTCTGGAATAACGCTTAGAATTTTCATATATAAGGTTATAATTATTCAGTGCATAAAGGCCTGCCTTTTGAATTGCCCTAAATTGTCCAGAATCTGAATTTGCTTTTACATTAGCATATATGTCTATAACTTGTTTATTACCAGCTAAAAATGCCAGTCTCCAGCCAGTCATATTAAAAGCTTTAGATAAGGAATGAATTTCTACTCCAACTTCCTTTGCACCATCTAAGGATAAAAAGCTAAGGGGTTTTTCTCCATCAAAAGTAAGGGGAGCATAAGTAGAATCTGCAATGACTATTATTTTGTACCTATGGGCAAAATCAATGACCCTTTTATAAAATTCTTCTGTGGCAACTTGGCCTGTAGGATTATTAGGGTAGTTAATATATAAGAGTTTGGACCTGTGAAGAATTATATTTGGAATATTTGAAAAATCTGGATAAAAATTATTTCCATGGGTTAAGGGAAGGCCATATACAACTCCACCTAAGTATTTGGTGTGAGTGGATATAATAGGATAACTAGGAATTGTAGTAATGGTTATGTCTCCTGGATTAATAAAGCATAGGGGCAGTATGGATAAAATGGATTTAGCTCCTATACCATGGAGTATTTCCCTTTTAGGATCAATATTATTAATTCCAAATAAATTATATAAATAATTTCCAGCAGCCTCTTGAAACTCTGGGATACCATTGTCTGAATAGAATCTGTTTTCACTCTTTGGACATTCTAAAGAAAGTATATCACATATATTTTTATGAGCTGGTTTATCAGGTTCCCCTACCCCCATATCAATTATAGGAATATTAGGGTATTTCTTTTTTATATCTTCCTTAGCTTTTTTTATCTTCATAAACTTATAGTCCCTTTTAGCAATATCAAAGCTTTTGTCTCTAAATCTGTCAGCTATATTATCTCTGATAAATTCCATAAGGAAACCTCCTTTATAGTAAGTTGGAATTATAAAAAGTTTTATTTCAATTAAGTTATATCTTATACATAAGATATTTTATTCTTTTAATAAGAAAAATGTTCTTTCATGTAATAAAAATGAAAAAATACTTTAGTAAAATAGCTAAAAGGATGTGAATTTTTCACATCCCTTTAGCTATTTTATCAATTTCCATGGAGTTTCCCAGGGATTAGCCACTTTTTCATTAGGAATATCCCCTTTAGTCCACCATTTAGCTTCGTAAACTTTACCATTGTAGGTTATTGTAGAATCAGCATAATAGGTTTTATTAGGATTCCATTTTTCTAAATTATTTTCATACTCTGTATCTTCAGTCATGTTACGGCTATTATAAGCCCTCCAATAGGGAGAATTACTATAATGAGACATAATAATATTACCCTCCTATAAAACAGTATTTATACTATAATATTTTTTAGAAATTCTGCCTGTGACAATTAAAAATATAAGTCCTTGTAGAATTTTAAAATTAAAATGAATTGAAAAAGGTCTTTTATACTTGTTTAAAAATGGTATTATTATATATGAGAAACAGAGAGAGGTAGGAGCGTTATGATTAAAAAAATAATATTAATAAGTATTTTGGTTTTTGGACTGTCTATTAATTTTTCCTATGGGGAAGAAAAGATGTTTGTCCATGGGTTTTATGCCATAAACTCATATGATCAATTTAGTAGTATGGAAAAAAATAAATCCATTAAAAATATAGATTCCCTAGGATTTGGATGGAGCAGATTAACCTATGACGAAGAACAAGATTCTATAATCTTAAATATGAAGCCTACAAACAATAATGATTTCTATGTTCCATATGGTTATGAGGATCCCTTAAAAATAGCTAATAAATATGAAATAAGTACAGGTCTTAATGTTTATGCTAAAGATAATTTAAGTAAAATTTTAGAAAAAGAACATGAGCTCGTAGAAATTCTTATGGGTGAAATTAATTCAAATAATATTTCAGGGAAAAATATTAATTTTAATAGTATAATAATAGACTTTGAAAATTTAAAGGAAAGTGAACGGGATAATTTTAGTAATTTTTTAAGAAATTTAAAAGGAAAATTAAGTGAGAACAATAAGGAATTGTATGTGATGGTGCCTGCAAGTGATTGGTATAAGTCTTATGATTATAAGACCATAGGAGAAATAGCAGACAAAGTCATAGTCATGGCCCATGATTACGATTTTAAAAACATTCAAATACAAAGGGCTGAGACAGTCTATTCTCCCCTTGGACCAATAGATAATATAAGAAAGACATTAGATTACATTACAAATGAAGAAACGGGAATAGAAGATAAAAAGAAAATACTTTTACAAATAAATTTTGGCACTAGCCAATGGAAGATAAAAGATGGATATATATACACACAGACAAAGGATAATATAGCCTATTCATCTAAACCTACCTATGAAAAAATCTATGAAAGGGTAGAAAGGGAAATTGAAAAGGGGAATTCTGTAGATAATATAATATTTTATGATATAAAATCTAAATCTCCATGTATAACCTATTATAATGGAGAAGATTCAACTAAGAATATAATTTGGTATGAAGATAAAAGGAGTGTATTTGAAAAAATAAACCTTGTAGATGAATTTGGTTTGGGAGGCATATCTATTTGGAGAATAGGTAGTATACCAGAGTTTTATAGTTCTGGGAAAACTTCCCTTCATCTAGATGTTTGGCAAGAAATCCAATCAATTTTTTAGTATAAATCAAATCTTTGCCTTTGTGAATACTTTCATGCTATACTAACAGAGGTATTTTAACAAAGGAGGGAACAATGTGTTTAAAGAATATAAGGAAAAAGTTTTATTAGGATTGGGATTATTAGGATTATCTTTAATTTTATATGCTTTTCACTATCTGGCATTTAGGGATATGCACCACATATTAGTATTTAGTTTTGAGCATGTGGCTTTTATACCAATAGAAGTATTATTAGTAACATTAATAATTGAAGGTGCCATTGAAAAAAAAGAAAAAATGAAGATAATGGAGAAGTTAAACACCCTAATAGGATTGTTTTTTAGTGAAGTGGGATTAAAACTATTAAAAGACTTTATAAGTTCAGATTCTAATATAGATAAAATAAGAGAGAGGTTAATAATTTGTAAAGATTGTGAAGATATAACTTTCAAAGAATTAAAAGTTTTAGCACAAGATTATGAATATGATGTGCATATAGAAAAAATTAATTTATTAGAGTTAAAGGAATTTTTAAACTCCCTTAGAAATTTTCTAATGGGAATGATGCAAAATCCTTATTTGCTAGAACACGACACGTTCACAGATTTATTAAAGGCAGTATTTCATCTACAAGAGGAACTTAATTTTAGATCCAGTATGGATGAAATAAAAGAAAGGGATAAGGAACATTTAAAGGGTGACATAATAAGAATATATAAGCTAATCACTTACGAATGGGTAGTATATATGGAATATTTAAAGGTAGAATATCCATTTATGTATGCTACGGCTTTAATGAACAATCCATTTGATAAAAGATCTATTGATGAAATGGAAAGACAAATATATAAGGCATCTTAAAAATAGCATTTTAAGAAGGCCCATTATCTAGAGATTATTGAAAAAAGTCTTCCTTATGAAGACTTTTTTTCAATAATCTTATAATTTTATAATGAATATGGAGAAAAAATGAAAGAAGAGCAATTAATAAATTGAACAAAATTACTGAGTAATTTGACTACTTTATTTCGTTAATGAGCCTAATTGGAATTTAATAAGATAAATAGTTTTAATATATTACTCACAAAAAAATTATTATTGCATAGGAATATAAAGGGGGGATTTTTTTGATTAGAAATAAAAGAGTACATAAAAGACGAAGTTTTAAAGTTTTCATATCCCTAACTTTAATTTTCTTATTTTCCATATATGGATTCATATTTATAGACAAAAAAGTTAAACCAGCTTTTTTAACTATTGCTACGGTAAAGGCTAGAGAAATAGCCACAAGGGCTATAAATCAATCTGTAAATGAAAAGATAAATGAACATATAAAATATGAAGATCTAATATTTATAAGAACAGATATAAATGGAAATATTACTATGATGCAAGCCAATACGGTAATGATGAATCAGGTGGCTTCTGAAGTGGCCTTATCTATTCAAGATAACATAAAAAAAATTAAAACATCCTCCGTAAGTGTTCCACTAGGAACTGTCTTTAAGAGTCAATTGTTAGCCAAATATGGTCCTAAAATAACTATAAATGTTACACCGATAGGTATGTCTAGTGTAACATTTAAAACGGAATTTGAAGAATCTGGCATAAACCAAACTCGCCATAAAATATACCTAGTAGTCACTACTCAAGTTAGGATTATAGTTCCATTTTCATCCCAAGCAGCTAGTGTACAAAGTGAAATACCAATAGCAGAAACTGTCATACTTGGAAAAGTACCTGAAACTTACATGAAGGTACCTAAAGATGAGGCAACTAACGTATTTCCAACGGAGTAAGAACCTAAAAAATAAAAAAGTATCAGAGATTAAAATCTTTGTTACTTTTTTTATTTTTATATATTGTAGTGAAAGGGTAAAAAAGCATGGAAATATATGTAATAATTTCAAATAAAAGAATTAATAATAAAAGGTAAAGTAGATAATCATATATATATAATAGGCTATTTTACCAAGATTTCGTATGAAATAAATTTAAAAATATTTTTTCTGTTACGAGGATGGTTTTCAATTTAAGGATTAATTTATTTAAATAAGACCTTTAATCTTGCAGTAGTTTAACTAAAACTACATAAATACTAGGTTATGAGAAAAAGGAGGGCTTAGTTGTGAAAGATGTAAATCAAGAAAGAGAACAATGGGGATCGAAAATAGGATTTATTTTAGCAGCTGCTGGGTCGGCAGTAGGGCTTGGTAACTTGTGGAAGTTTCCATATGTGGCAGGTAAAAATGGTGGAGGAGCCTTTGTGCTAGTATATTTCATAATTTTATTTTTAGTTGGTTTCACATTAATGTTAGCAGAAATAGCCTTAGGACGTCATACTCAATTAAATGCAGTAGGAGCTTATAGAAAGCTTAGGGGAAAATGGGCATTTGTAGGTGGATTAGGTGTATTAGCTGGATTTATGCTATTATCATTTTATAGTGTCGTTGGAGGTTGGGTAATAAACTATGTAATTAAATCTTTAACAGGAGGATTAAATGTAAGTGACCCGGCTGTGCTTGGAGATATGTTTGGTAATTTAGTAGCAGATGCTACAAGGCCTATAATATACCATAGCATATTCATGTTATTAACTTTGCTAATAGTACTTGGTGGAGTAGGTGGAGGAATTGAAAAGGCAAGTAAAATAATGATGCCAGCTTTATTTGGATTTATTATTCTATTAGCAGGAAGAGCCATAACATTGCCAGGCGGAATAGAAGGTGTTAAGTATTTATTAGTGCCAGATTTCTCTAAAATAAATATGGAGGTTGTTTTAAGTGCACTAGGACAAGTATTCTTTTCTTTGAGCTTGGGGATGGGATGTATGATAACCTATGGAAGTTATTTAGGCAAGGATACGAATATTCCAGAGAGTGCCGTTATAATACCCCTTTGTGACACTGCCATAGCCCTATTAGCAGGTTTAGCCGTGTTACCAGCAGTATTTGCATTTAATTTTGAACCAGCGGCAGGTCCAGGACTTATATTTGTCACATTGCCAGCAGTATTTTCTCAAATGCCCTTAGGTAATTTGTTTGCCATAATGTTTTTTATACTAGTTCTATTTGCTGCATTAACATCATCTATTTCCCTACTTGAAGTATGTGTTGCATATGTGGTTGATGAATGGAAATGGAATCGTAAATTCAGCACATGGGCAATTGCAGGAACTATTTTTTTAATTGGAGTTCCAGCATCCTTATCAATGGGTCCTTGGGCAGATATTCATTTGTTAGGAGATAGAGGATTTTTTGATACTTATGATTATATAGTAAGTAACTTTTTACTTCCATTAGGTGGATTGTTATTATGTATTTTCGTAGGTTGGATTTGGGGCACAGATGAAGCTATAAAAGAAGTTACTAATAATGGAACATTAGAATTTAAACTTGAAGGCTTATGGGTATTTTTAATTAAGTATGTGGGGCCAGCAGCCATATTAGTAGTATTTATACGTTCATTAACATAAGACATATTCAAAAAATCGGGAGAATTTCCTGATTTTTTTATTTTTTTCCTTTTTATTAATTTTTTTTTGATTATAATAATATTATTGGGTTATTAAATAATCTATTTATCATTTAAATAGTTGAGGTTGGTGAACATATGAAATTTAATGAAAATAATGAAGTGATTTTAGAAGTGAAGCAAAGGGCCATATTAGTAGGATTAGATACGGGAAAAAGAAATGAAATACTTACTATGGAAAATTCCTTAGAGGAATTAAGGGAATTGACTAAGGCAGCCGGTGGTGAAGTAATAGATACTATTATCCAAAAGAGGCCTAAAGTGGATAGTACATTTTATATTGGAAAGGGAAAGGCTGATGAAATAAAAGTACTATGTGATATGTTAGATGCTAATTTAGTAGTATTTAATGAAGAATTATCGGGAGCCCAAATTAGAAATTTAGAAGAAAGAATAGAAGTTACTGTATTAGACAGAACTGCCCTTATACTAGATATATTTGCCCAAAGGGCAAAATCAAAGGAGGGTAAACTACAGGTAGAATTAGCACAATTAAAGTATAGGTTGCCAAGATTAGTAGGTCTTGGAAGATCCCTTTCTAGAACAGGTGCTGGTATAGGTACTAGGGGACCTGGGGAGACAAAGTTAGAATTAGATAGAAGACATATATTAGAAAGAATAAGTGACATAAGGAAACAAATTGATGAAGTTAAGAAGAATAGGGAGGTTCAAAGGAAGCAAAGGCAAAAGAATGAAATTCCTGTAGTGGCCCTAGTGGGATATACTAATGCAGGAAAATCAACTTTAATGAACAAAATATTAGAAATTTGTGAACAGGATATAGAAAAAAGTGTTTTCGCAAAGGATATGCTCTTTGCCACACTTGATACTACCCATAGAAAGATTACTCTACCTTCTAAGGATGAGTTTGTTTTAATTGATACGGTAGGATTTGTAAGTAAACTACCCCATGACTTGGTTGATGCATTTAAGGCCACATTAGAAGAAGTTCAAGATGCAGATTTACTAATCCATGTGGTAGATAGTATAAATGAAGATTATGAAGGGCAAATGAGAGTAACTAATTCTGTATTAAAGGAATTAGGCGTAGAGGACAAGGAGAATATATTAGTTTACAATAAGATAGATAGACTAGAGAATAATAATATATTAAAGGATAATGATGATACATTAGAAATATCGGCAATAAAAGAAATTGGATTGGATAATTTAATAGAAAAAATAAAAGAAAAAATATTTTCCCATATGAAGGAAGTAACCCTATTAATACCTTATGATAAGGGAAATATACTTTCTTATTTATGTGATAAGACTAATGTTTATAGTCAAGAATATGGGGAAAAGGGTACTTTAGTAAAGACAAAGCTTGATAATATAGATTATAATAAATATAACCAATACATCCTAGAAGGTTAGGAGATGAAAAATGGAAAAAATAAAATTTTCCTGGTCTAATACACAAGATTTAGATGATGATACTATAACATATTTATTATATAAAGAAGGCAAAAGCTTAGAACTAATAGGTCGTATAAGAAATATTAGTTTAAATGAAGTGAAAAAACAACTAGTAAATGCAAAGGCCAGGCTTAGATCTCGTAAGAAGGAAGAGAAAAAACTATTAGATTATTTACTTGAAATGAGCAAAACCCAAAGGCAAAAAATAATTGTAAACCTCTCAAAGGAAGAAAAGAAATCTTTAGCTAAGGATATATATATATCTTATCCTAATATTAAAAATTATGATGATAAATTGACCCTAATTTGGATAGTAGGGGAACTTGGCGTTAAAAAGTTGCTTCCCCTAATTTATGGGGAGATAAATCATCCCTTTGTAAATATTAGGAGAGTTACATGTTCTGCCATGGGGAAATTGAAATATGAAAAAAGTAAGCCCTATTTAATGAAATTTTTAAGGGATTCTAATCCTCAAGTAAGGCAATATGCAGTTAAAGCCTTAGGTCATATAGGAGATGAAAAATCAAAGGAAATATTAAATGAAATCCTAAGAAATCCTAAGGAAAAAGCTTATGTAAAAAGGGCCATACTAGAATCAGTTCAGGAAATAGATAAAAGAGTGATTAAGAAATAAGCGGTTTAATTTTATTAAGCCGTTTTTTTAGTATTTTTTTTTATAAAGGGTCAATAATATAAGTAAAGAAAACAAAGGTTATAATGTATATAACAAAAATAAAAGAAAATTTAGAAAATTATACCAATTGTACAGAATTTATTATATAATAAAATAAAAAGGAGGCGTTTCCAATGCTTTTTAGAAATTGTGCAGGTGGAGTTGTATTTTCAGAGGATAAGGTGCTTCTATTGAGAAATGAAAAAAATGAATGGATACTTCCAAAGGGTGTAATTCGTAATGGGAATCTTTCCTGTGATGTTGCTATTGACCGTGTCAGAGAGGAAACTGGAGTGGATGCGGAAATAGTATCATCGGTGGGAGATACTTGTTACGAATTTTTTTCTATTTCCCGACAAAAACCCGTTTGCAATGAAATCAATTGGTACTTAATGAGGGCCCTAAATGAGGATTGTGTTTTAAATAAAGAATTAGATTTTATAGATGTGGGTTTTTTTAAGGTAGATAAAGCATTGGATATGATTACTTATAGTCAGGATAAATCATTAGTTCGTTTGTCATATAATAAATTTAAATCCTTAATTGTACAGGAAATAATGGTATAATTGTAAAAGAGTAGTGAATACTACTCTTTTTACTAATTATATGTGTGAATATGCAAGGGGGATTTTGCTTTGATAAGGGAATATAAAACTATATATGAATACGGAGAAGATGAACAATCAATACAAAAGTCAAGGTTTATAGCCTACGTAAAACCTGTAAAGACAGAGGAAGAAGCTATTAATTTTATAAATAGTGTAAAAGAACAACATAAAACAGCAACCCATAATGTACCCGTATATGTACTAGGCCAGAATTATGAAATACAAAGATATAGTGATGATGGAGAACCATCTGGTACTGCAGGACTTCCAATTTTGGAAATGATAAAAAAGGAAGAAATAAAAGATATGGCCATTGTAGTAACGAGATACTATGGAGGAACTAAATTAGGTACAGGAGGGCTGGTAAGAGCCTATACTAGTACAGCTAAACTAGGAATAAATAAGAGTCAAGTAGTCAATAAAGTATTACATGACTTTGTAAAAATAAGAATAGAATATACTCTTTTAGGTAAAATGCAAAATGAGATTATGAATAATAATTATATTATAAAGAACACAGAATTTGATGATAGTGTGAATATATATGTATACTCTAAAGTGGAAGAAACGGAAAAATTAGATAATATAGTAAAGAATATTACAAAGGGTAAAACTAAAATCCAGATAATAGATACTTTGTATTTAGATAAACTTAAAGATGAGATTAAATTCTAATAAAAAGGAAGGTTATATTATGGAAAATTTAGTTAATATCATGCTACATAAGAAAAAATGGGCTGTAATGGGAGCTTCTGACAATGTGGATAAGTTTGGATATAAGGTGTATAAAAAATTAAAGGATAAGGGCTATGAAGTATATGGAGTAAATCCTAATTGTAATGAAATAGAAGGGGAAAAGTGTTATGATTCTATAGACTCTCTGCCAGAAAAGGTGGAATGTGTAAGCATTATAGTAAACCCTAAAATAACTAATAAATCCCTTGAAGAAATTAAGGATATGAATATTAAGCATATATGGGCACAGCCTGGTGCTTTTAATGAAGAAACTAAGAAAATCGCAAAGGAATTAGAATTGAATTTTGTATATGACAAGTGTGTATTAGTTGAATTAGCATAAAAAATATGACTTCATTCATATGATGAATGGAGTCTTATTTTTTTTCCTTGTAAAAAAATTCATAAAGGGCCATGAATAATAAAAAAATTCCAAATAGCCTCCTTAGGAAAGAGGATGGCATTTTAACGGCCACACTAGCCCCTAAAAGAGCCCCTAAAAGACCAGTTATTATTAATGGCATGCAGAACTTGGTTTCTATATATCCACCTCTTAAATGGGTTATGAAGGCCACTAGAGCTGCAGGGATAAAGCAAAGTAAATTTAGACCTTGAGATTGTTGTTGGTTTAAGTTTGTGAACATTATAAGAGCTGGAATTAATATGGTGCCACCACCTATGCCCATTCCTCCTAGGACTCCAGATAATAATCCTACTAGTACATAAAACAATCAAAACACCATCCTTAGGGCTGCAATTAACATGAACAGGCCAAAAGTTTTTCTTAGAATTTTTTCTGGAATATGACTAAGTAGCTTTGCACCTATATATGCGCCAATGACACTTCCACAGATGATTTTAATTCCAATAGTCCAGTTTATATTTCCATTTTTCATATATATGTATGTACTTAGTATAGTTAGAGGAAGAATAATGGATATGGCTGTGGCATGGGATTTATGTTGTTCTATTTTTGTTAAAAAAAACATACCCGGTACTAAAATGGTTCCTCCTCCAGAACCAAAGAGACCATTTATTAAACCTGAGAAAAAACCTAACAATAATAATTTAAATAATATGACTTTTTTCATATAATCTCCTATAAACTATGAATTCGTACTATTAGTTTGAGCTTTTAAAGGATTTTTATGAATATATTGACGTAAAAAAGAAAATAGTATAAAATAAATACAATAATTCCGATAAGAATACAATGAAATAAAAAGGGGTGTATGACGTGAGAATAGCAAAGGATGTTACAGAATTAATAGGAAAGACACCTATGGTGAGATTAAACAAGGTGGTAGACAAGAA
Organism: Anaeromicrobium sp.; assembly: GCF_025210435.1. Lineage (GTDB taxonomy): Bacteria > Bacillota > Clostridia > Peptostreptococcales > Thermotaleaceae > Anaeromicrobium. The sequence goes on along the minus strand of NZ_JAOART010000032.1, from coordinate 42,510 downwards.
GGGTGCCCATATATATGTAAAACTAGAATCCTTTAATCCAGGAAGTAGTGTAAAGGATAGGGTAGCCTTAAATATGATATTAAGGGCAGAAAAGGAAGGGCACTTAAGGGAAGGATCTGTAATAGTAGAACCTACTAGTGGAAATACGGGTATAGGTATAGCCATGATTGGGGCTGCAAAGGGATATGAGGTAATATTAGTCATGCCCGATACTATGAGTATAGAAAGAAGAAAGCTACTTAAAGCCTTCGGTGCTAAATTGGTTCTTACAGAAGGTTCCCTTGGGATGAATGGTGCCATAAATGAAGCCCGAGACTTGGTAAGTAAAAATGAAAATTACTATATGCCACAACAATTTGAAAATATGGGAAATCCAGAAGCCCATTCTCTAACTACAGCCCTTGAGATATATGAACAAATGGATGGAAAAGTGGACTATTTAATATCGGCTGTAGGAACGGGAGGAACTATAACAGGTATAGGTAGGACTTTAAAGGAAAGGATAAAAGAGTTAGATGTAATAGGAGTAGAACCATCTGCCTCAGCCGTATTATCAGGAGAAAAGGCAGGACCACATAAAATTCAGGGAATAGGGGCAGGTTTTATTCCTAAAATACTTGATATGTCTGTCATTGACTCTATTATAAAAATAGAAGACCAAGAAGCTATGGAAATGGCAAGAAGAGTTGCAAAGGAAGAGGGCCTATTAGTAGGTATTTCTTCAGGAGCAGCCATAGCTGCCGCTGCCCAAATTGCTAAGAAAATGAAAGAAGATAAAAGGGTAGTAGTAATAGCACCTGATTATGGGGAAAGGTATTTAAGTACATCCTTATATGAAGGATAATAAAGATAAAAGCATGGTGAATAGAGCCATGCTTTTTCATGTATAATAATCAAAAATACCATTAAAAAATCTTTTTTGTATGGTATAATTCAACATATAGGAAAAAAAGAAAGGAAAGATTTATCATGAAAAAACACATAGAAAAAGATATTGATAAAGTAGTACAGTGGCTTAGAAAAATGGTCAATGAATCAGGGACTAAAGGGTTAATAGTAGGGGTTTCTGGTGGTATAGATTCTGCAGTAGTGGCTTATTTAATAAAAAAAGCATGTCCTCATAATTCCATAGGAGTAATACTACCATGTAAAAGTAATCCTAAGGATAAGGAAGATGCATTAGCTGTGGTTAATGGATGTGGTATAGATTCTGTAGAAGTGGATTTAACATCTGTTCATGAAAGTTTATTTGATCAAATCACAAATAAGCTAGTGGATAAAGATCTTATAGATGATGAAACATCAGTAAGATTAAGTGATGCTAATTTAAGAGCTAGACTTAGAATGAGTACTATATATGCCATTGGAAATACTAAAAACTATCTAGTTGTAGGTACTGATAATGCAGCTGAAGTATATACGGGGTATTTTACTAAATATGGAGATGGTGGAGTAGATATACTACCTATTGCTAATCTATTAAAAAGAGACGTATATGAATGGGCTAGAGTATTAGGTGTACCTCAGAGTGTATTAGATAGAGCACCTTCAGCCGGGTTATGGGAAGGCCAAACGGATGAAAAGGAAATGGGTACCACATATGATATGATAGATGATTTAATTGAGGGAAAAGAAATTCCACAAAAGGATAGGGAAGTTATAGAAAACCTACATAAAAAAACAGATCATAAAAGAAAAATGCCACCTGCACCAGAAAAATAAGGCATATGAAAAAAACAAATTTTTTCAATATGCCTAAAGAGTAGAATTTAAAAAAGTCTTCCCTTTGGAAGACTTTTTTAAATTTGAGATTCTATTTCATTAGCCATGGAAATTACATTTTTCATTACTATACTGGAGTGGATTTTGATTAGATTGACATCCTTTTCATCAATGGCATCATTTAATTTTTTTATGGAAGCTTCAAATTTTTCTATGATGGTCTTGGAATTTTTACCTTTTAGTTTATTTTTCACATTAAGGCTTTGAGCTTCTAGGATTTTTACATCTTCCTTAGAACCTGAAAAGTCTCCTTTGGCAGCCTTTAGGACACAATCACGTAAAAAATATTTAAGAGAATATATGGTTGGTGGAATTTTACCTTTACCATAGGCCATAAATTCAGCAAGACAATAGGTTAATTTATTAGATAACAAAAGGGTATTAAAATAATCATGGTTCAATGAATGTTTAGTTAATAACTCCAGATTCTTATCAAATTCAAGTATAGACACAGAAGCAGCATTTTTAGATAGTAGCATAGGTTCTAATGTATTCCAGGTTTCATGAAGACTTATAACCGTATCACTTATTTTTTTCCAAACTTCATTTAAGTCTTGGGGAACTTTTTTAGCATCCTTATCTTCTTCTAAAACTTTTTCTTCTTTTATTATATCGGCTAATAGCATTTCTTGAAACATTAAAGGATCAGGTTTATCCTGTACTTGATTAGGTGATTTTCCTTCCTCCTTACTGCCTTTCTCAGAGTTACCAGATTCCTTAGTATCACCCGATTCTTCGGAAGATTTAGAATCAGATTCCTTAGAACTAGAACCTTTTTTTAGAATTTCTTCTTTTAATTCTTTTTTTCCTAATTCTTCCCTTTGTTTAACGGACCTTTCATAATATGGCACCAGATCTGCCATATATGTAACGGTCAAAATTTGTTTTTCAAGTTCCTTTATTATTTCAGGTATTTTTTTTGCTTGTTCTTCTTCTGGACTGGGTTTCTTAGACTTTTTGGTACAAGATGTTGATGTGAATAAAAGGGCAGTTATTAATATGAAAACAAAAAAGTTTTTGCTTTTAGACATATAATCACCTCAAAAATAGTATTTCCGAAGGTGAAAAAAACCATACTAAAAAAGCTCTGTCAAATTTGACAGAGCTTTTAAAAAAATTTTAAAAAATTATTTAACTAAGTTCATAAAGAATGTTATTATACCTGCATTGAAGAAATCTATAAATAAACTTCCTACTAGAGGGATAATGAAGAATGCTGCTGGAGCAGGTCCGTACTTAGATGAAATAGCTTCCATGTTTGCTATTGCATTTGGAGTAGCACCCATTCCGAAACCACAGTGACCACCAGCTAATACGGCAGCATCGTAGTTTCTACCCATTAAGTTAAATGTAACGAAGTATGCAAATGTAGCCATAAGTACTGCTTGAGCTACTAACATGGCAAGCATTGGGCCTGCAAGATCAGCTAATTGCCATAATTTTAATCCCATAAGAGCCATAGCCAAGAATAATGATAAAGATATGTTTCCAAGTATATCAATTTCTTCAGATGGTAATTTGTATGATTCCATTGCATCTGACATATTTCTCATGATAGCTGCTGCGAACATGGCACCTATATAAGGTGGGAATGTCATACCAGTTTTTTGTAATAAAGCTGATAATATTGTACCCAATCCCATAGCTATTATAATTTGCATTGCTGCAGAGAAGAAATTCTCTGGAATAAGTGTTGATGCCACCTTTTCAGTAGTGGAAACCTTTTCATCAGAGTCAAGCTTTTTAGATGTTTTAAGTAAATTGTTCTTCTCAATTAATCTCTTTGCAATTGGTCCTCCAAGCATACTACCACAAATAAGACCGAAAGTAGCTGAAGCCATGGCTACAGTAGTAGCACCACTTGCACCTGCATTTTCAAATAAAGGAGCAAATGCACCTGATGTTCCGTGTCCTCCAGTCATTGGAACAGAACCTGTAGAAAGACCTAATAATTGGTTAAGTCCGAAAACTTTAGCTAAACTAACACCAACCACGTTTTGAAGTGTAACTAGGATAGTTGCTAGTCCTAAGAACGCAAGAACTTGAACTCCACCCTTTTTTAATAATTTAAAACTAGCAGTAAAACCTACTGTAGTGAAGAATGCAGTCATTAGTACCTTTTTAAGAGTACCATCAAAGTTAAATTCTAAAATACCAGTTTGCTTTAAAACTAAAGAAAGTATTGCGAAAATAAGTCCACCTATAACAGGGGCAGGAATACAGAATTTTTCTAGAGCATTAACTCTTTTTCTTATAAACTGTCCTACAAGTAATACAACAACAGCTAGGGCCGTAGTTTGTATCATATCTAGTTCAAATATCATTTTGTCAACCTCCTTGAATTTTGTTATTTCTTATATTACTTATTATAATGGAAATATACGTAAAATAACAAAATCCTACACTTTCTGACATATAAAATTTAAATTATTCAATAGAAAGTGGGCATGTGAAAAAGTACATGCAATTATCTAAAAATTTAAATAAGACATTATTCCTTCGATGAACTTCTTTATATTAACCTTTCCACGACTTTGATTAGGATCCTTTATATGCAACATTTCCTGTTTCACTTGTTTGAAGTCAAATAATCTTGTGGAATATTCATTAAATTTTCCATTGTAGTAGTCGTCAATTCCTAATTGAGCTATACAATGGAGGGATTTTAGTATAGATCTTCTAATCCTTTGTTCTATTGATTTTGTGTTTATAGATTGACTATTTTCCTTATATTTTTCCTGGGATAGTTCTATGTATATATCCTGTAGCTGATATTTATTCCTAGAACCTCGCCTTTTGTGTTCGCAGATTATCTCTATAGTGCGAATGAGGTCCCTAGTGCCAGATTCACTAATTATTCCTAAATCTGTTAAGACACTAGAAATCTGTGTTTGTAAATCCAAAACAGCAGTAGGTCTTTGCTCTGTGGTATTAGAAAGAGCTCCTTTGATTATGGACAAAGTTTTTTCTAAGTTTATATGATTGCATATTTCCTTTAAGGTATAGTACATTTCTGTATAAGTTATGGGATTTCTTATGAAAAATCTGATACCAGATTTAAAGGATTTTGAAATAATATCTTCATCGTGTTCGTAGGAAAATAATACAAAAGTAATATTTTTTTCTTGTGAATGGACTTCTTGTACTATTTCTAAGGCATTTTTCTTACCTATATTATAATCAAGGATTACTAAATCAGGTTTATAAAATAGTATTTCTTCAGATGCATATTTGCCCTTTTGTAATATTTCAACAATATTTCCTAAAGTGTCATGGGTTATTACGGACTTTAAAAAATTAATAGTATTTATATTTTCTTGAATTATTAGAAATTTACAACTCATAAATGAACTCCTTTTTCCATTAAAATGTATTAACAATAGTAGTCTGTAAATGATATTATTACTATTATTGAACTTTGTCAAATAAAAAAGACATATATATAGGAAGGAATTTGGAATTTCATATGGATCTGCCATGTGGAAACTACCTTAATGTGAACCTACTTAAGGAAAACTTTGGATTTATATATACATATATTTTTCATATATGGACCTGCACCATATTAGATGAAACTAAATAATGTGGTTAGTATGAGGAAAAATATATTATAAGGGAGGTAGTACTATGGCAAAAAAGGGTCATATAAAGCGTGTATTTCCAGGAGGAAATACGGGAGATGGGTTTTATTCCTATTATGACCATATAATAGATGCATCTTCTAATAGAAAATATGTTATTAAAGGTGGACCTGGTGTTGGTAAATCATCTTTTATGAAGAAGATTGGATATGAGATGGTAGATTTAGGCTATGATGTGGAATTTCATCAGTGTTCTTCAGATAATAATTCCTTAGATGGTTTAGTTATTCCAAAATTGAAGGTTGCATTTTTAGATGGAACAGCACCACATGCTAGTGTTTCATAAAATTAAATTTCATATTCCTTAACATAGAATTTACAATTCCTTTATTTTGGCCTAACAATAGGATGTTAATTTATTAGTGTAGTAAGAAACGTTGAAAATAAAAGCTTTAAATAAAGGGAGGAAAATAAGAGATGAAAAAGGTAATAAGTTCAGTGTTAATAATAGGCCTTTTAATGGCTACACTAGTAGGTTGTGGATCTAAAAGGGAAGCAGTAGTTGAAAATAAAGAGGTAGAAGTAATAGGTTCTACTACAGTGACAGTTGTAGCCCAAAGTGTGGCAGATGAATTTGAAAAGGAAAATCCTAATATTAAGATAAATGTACAAGGAATAGGCTCATCAGCAGGGGTAAAGGCAGCCCATGATAAGAGTGCAGATATAGGTATGGCCTCAAGAGAATTGAAAGAAAAGGAAAAAGAATGGAACTTAACAGAGCATGTTATTGCATATGATGGAATTGCCCTTGTAACTAATCCTAAAAATAAAACTCAGTTAACAAAGGACCAAGTAAAGGACATATTTACAGGAAAGATTACTAATTGGAGTGAAGTTGGTGGGGCAGATGCTAACATTATCGTTGTAAGTAGAGAAGCAGGTTCTGGTACTAGAGGTGCCTTTGAAGAATTAACTAAGTTACAAGAAAAAAATGCAGAAGGTAAAAAAGTAAGTATAGTAAAGAAGGATGCCTTAGTAGCAGAAGGAAATGGAGCAGTAAAGGCAAATGTGGCTAGTAAGGAATACGCTATAGGATATGTTTCACTAGGATATGTAGATGAAAGTATATCAGTAGTGAATATAGATGGTGTAGAACCTTCTGTTGAAGCCATTAAAAGTGGAGCATATACCATATCTAGGCCGCTACTTATGTTAACTAATGGAGAGGTTAGTGAAGAAGTAAAAGCTTATTTAGACTATATGATGAGCCAAAAGGGGCAAGAAATAGTAGCTAAAAAGTATATACCCGTAACTAAATAGATAAAAGAAGGTTCAACTCTAAGGGGGTTGAATCTTTTTTGGTTAAAATTTAACGTAGATTTAATATTATTATATTATTATATTATCATAGTAGGTGGGTATTAATAATATAAAGGCGGTGAGAACATGAAAGAAAAAAATATACTAGTTGTGGATGATGAAATTCATATATTAGAACTTTTAAAATACAACTTAGAAAGTAATGGATTTTCAGTTGTTACTGCAGAAGATGGACAAGAGGCCATAGAAAAATTAGAGGAAAATATAGATTTAGTCCTTTTAGATGTAATGTTACCTATTTTAGATGGAATAGAAACTTTAAAAATAATTAAAGAAAAGAAAAAAAATCTTCCAGTCATAATGGTTACAGCTAAGGGGGAAGAAATTGATACGGTTATTGGACTTGAAGTGGGGGCTGATGATTATATAACAAAGCCCTTTAGGATTAGAGAGTTAATTGCTAGAATAAAAGCTGTCTTAAGAAGAAGTGAATCACAGGGTGAAAAGAAAGAAGAAACTGTGGAAATAACTATAGAAGATATTAAAATAAATGAAGAATCCCGTGAAGTTAGCATAAAGGATGAAAAAATAGATCTTCCAAAGAAGGAATTTGAATTATTACTATTATTAGTCAAAAATAAGGAGAAAGTATTTACAAGGGAAAGCCTTTTAGAAAAAATATGGGGTTATGATTATTATGGTGAAACTAGAACTGTAGATGTGCATATTAGAAATTTAAGAAAAAAGCTAGAAGGTAGCAAGGTTTCCTCTTATATTAAAACCTTAAGGGGAGTGGGATATAAACTTTCTGTGAAATAAAAAACTCTATTAAAGGTATAAACGCCTTTGATAGAGTTTTTTTGTTTAAAGTATTATAAAACTTAACAAAAACTTTACATTGAATTTAATATAACATAATAAAAGAAGTCTAAAATAAACTTAGGTTAAGAAAATAAAGGAGCTGATTAAAATGTCTGAGTTTATAGGCAGATTAGTAGATAGAAAAATAATAAAAGAAAAAAGGATTGGAATCAAAAGACAAGATATTATAGAATACGTGTTTACAAATATGTTTAAGTTTAGTGCCATAGTAAGTATTTTATGGATATTTATCATAAGTGGGTATATCTTTGTAGAAGGTCTACCAGCCATTTATGAAATTGGAATGAAAAGCTTCTTCCTAGGTGGAGAGTGGATGCCATCGGCAGATGTGTATGGAATATTTCCTATGATTATAGGGTCCATATTAGTAACCCTCTTGGCAATTTTAATAGGAGTTCCAATAGGAGTTTGTACAGCCATATATGTGGGAGAAGTAGGAAATAAGAAATATGCTAGAATAGTTGAAAACATAGTAGAGTTATTAAGTGCTATTCCATCTGTAGTATATGGATTTTTTGGTCTTATGGTCATAGTACCTTTAATTAATGATACATTAGGTGGTCCTGGAGGAGGAAATAGTTTACTAGCAGGGGGTATTGTACTAGGAATAATGATACTTCCAACTATAACACGTATTTCTGAAAGTAGTATAAAGGCAGTTCCAATGGCTTATAAAGAAGGTTCCCTTGCATTAGGAGCATCTTATATGGAAACTGTTTTTAAGGTTATACTTCCAGCTGCAAAATCAGGAATACTAACATCTGTAATATTAGGAATAGGAAGGGCAGTAGGAGAAACTATGGCAATAATCCTAGTGGCAGGAAATACACCTATTATTCCTAAATCCATAGTGGCACCTGTTCGTACACTAACTGCTAATATAGCCATAGAGATGGGGTATGCATTTGGGTTACATCAAGAGGCCCTATTTGCAACAGGAGCTGTACTTTTCATGTTTATAATGCTACTTAATTGTTTAATTACATTTACAGTATATAGGGGTGAAGCATAATGAAAAAAGTAAAAGATAGAATACTGAAAAATGTAGTAATTGGAGGAACTTTATTAACTAGTGCAATATTTCTTTTAATAATAGGATATATAGTATCAAAGGGTATTAGAGGAATAAATTTACATTTTATAAAGGATATTTTCCCAATGGTAATTAGTACTTGTTATATAATTTTGTCATCCATAAGTATATCTGTCCCAATAGGAATATGTGCTGCCATATATCTGGTAGAGTATGCGAAAGAAGGAAAACTTATTAAATTGATTAGATTTGCAGTAGAATCCTTAGCAGGTATACCATCCATAATATTTGGACTCTTTGGTATGATATTTTTCGTAACCTTTTTAAAGTTTGGATTTTCCATATTAGCAGGATCCATAACTTTAAGTATTATGGTATTACCTACCATAATAAGAACTTCAGAAGAAGCTTTAAAATCTGTACCTATGGCTTATAGGGAAGGATCCCTTGCATTAGGGGCAACTAAATTAACAACCATAAGAAAGGTAGTATTACCAAGTGCCATACCTGGAATTATGGGAGCTGTAATCTTGACCATAGGAAGAATTGTAGGAGAGACGGCGGCAGTATATTTAACAGCGGGAATGGTTCCTAGGGTGCCAGAGGGAATATTTAGTTCTGGAAGAAGTCTTTCTGTTCACTTGTATGTCTTGGCTAAAGAAGGTATTTCTTTTGAGGAATCCTTTGCTACGGCAACCCTATTAATAATACTAGTAGTTCTTATTAACCTAATGGCACATAGAATAACTAAAGTCTTTAAATATGCTAAGTAAAGGGAGGGATTTTATGAATACTAAATTTTCTATAAAAGATTTAAATTTACATTATGGTAGTTTCAAAGCATTAAAAAATATAACTATAGAAATTCCCAAGAATAAGGTAACAGCTTTAATTGGTCCTTCAGGCTGTGGAAAGTCTACTTTCTTAAAGACTTTAAACAGAATGAATGATTTAGTAAATAATGTGAAAATAGATGGAGAGATTTTATTAGAGGAAGAAAATATATATGATAATAATATTGATATTACAGATTTGAGAAAAAGGGTAGGTATGGTATTTCAAAAGTCTAATTTATTTCCAATGAGCATTTATGACAATATAGCATATGGACCTAGAATACATGGAATAACAAATAAAAAGGAATTAGATAAAATAGTAGAAAAATCCTTAAAAGGAGCGGCTATTTGGGATGAAGTAAAGAATAGATTAAACAAGAACGCATTAGGCCTATCAGGAGGACAACAACAACGTATTTGCATAGCCAGAGCTTTAGCTGTAGAACCTGATGTACTACTCATGGATGAACCCACATCTGCATTAGATCCTATTGCTACATTGAAGATAGAAGAACTTATTAAGGAATTGAAAAAAAATTATACCATAGTAATAGTTACTCACAACATGGCTCAAGCCGCAAGAATATCTGATAATACGGCATTCTTCTTAATGGGAGAATTGATGGAATATGGAGATACAAAGGAAGTATTTAATAACCCAACAAATGAAAAAACTAATGACTATGTTACTGGAAGATTTGGATAAAATCATTCTTCCAGTAACAGTTTTTTTTTATAAAGAATATCCTTTAATTTTAAATTTAAAATTAAAGGATATTCTGTTGTACATGAAAAGTAGGAACATCTATCGAGGCATGGACATAAAATAAAGTAATGTAATATAGGGAGGTAACATTATGGATGAAAATAAAGAACTTAATTCTTTTAGAAAAGATGCTACCCTTAAAACTATAATAATAAATGAAGAAGTATATAAGAATATAGATTTTGACAGATTAAAGATAGAAAAAGAGCTGGCAGAGGAGAATGTAGTTGTAGATGCGGGATTACCTGTAATTAGAAGAAATGATAGTATAATACCTGTGTGGGATTTAGAGAGGTACGCCTTTTTAATTAAGGATAAAATTCCTTATACTGCTAATCCAAAGCTTTGGGAACAAGGTAAGTTGAATTTAAATGCAGGTATATTTAAAGTTACAGATGATATATATCAAGTAAGGGGCTTTGACCTTGCTAATATGAGTTTAATTAAGGGAAGCACAGGTTGGATTATAATTGGATGTTTAACTTCAAAACAAACGGCAGAAGCTGCTATAAGTATAGTTAACGAATATTTTGGACATATTCCTATTAGTGCCATAATAATTACCCATTCCCATGTGGATCATTATGGAGGCGTCTTAGGTGTATTGGATAGTTGTACAGAAGATGATATAAAAGTATATGTACCGAGTGGATTTTCCGATGCGGTAATAGAGGAAAATGTTAATGCTGGAGTTGCCATGTCACGTCGTGGCATATATATGTATGGTGAGATATTGCCTCGAGACAAAAAAGGACAAATCGACTGTGGAATTGGGAAATATGCTTCTTTAGGAACATATACTCTTACAAAAAATGTTGAAGAAATAGCTTTAAAGGAAAAAGAAGAATATGTAGAGAAAACAATTGATGGAGTAACTATGCAATTTCAATTAACTCCAAATACGGAAGCACCAGCAGAAATGAATATATATATTCCAAGTAAAAAATCTTTATGTATTGCAGAAAACTGCACTGCAACCCTTCATAATATATACACATTAAGGGGGGCAAAGGTTAGGGATCCAGTTGCCTGGGCAAAGTATATACAACAGGCAATAGATTTATTTGGAAGTAGTCTAGAATCCGTATTTGAAGTCCACAACTGGCCTAGATATGGGACTAAGTACTGTATAGACTATTTAGAAAAACAAAGGGATTTATATCAATACATGAACGATCAAACCTTAAGATTGATAAATCAAGGATATACTATAGATGAGGTTGGAAGAATGGTTAAATTTCCAGAGACCTTAAGTGAAGAATGGTACAATAGTCCATTCTATGGAACGGTAAATCACAATGTAACGGCTATCTACCAACGGTATATGGGTTGGTATAATGGAAATCCAGTAGATTTAAATAAACTTCTTCCAGAAGATTCGGCGAAAAAATATGTAGAATATATGGGAGGAGAAGATTCTATTATAGAAAAGGCAAAGAAATCCTTTAAGAATGGAGAATATCAATGGGTGGCAGAAGTAACAAAACAAGTTATTTATGCAAATCCTAATAATAGGGATGCAAAGCTTTTGTGTGCTGATGCTTTAGAACAACTTGGATATATAGCCGAATCAGGACCTTGGAGGAATGAATATTTAATGGGAGCTTGGGAACTGCGTTTTGGCAAGATTCCAATGGCCGGTTCTTTTATAACGGATGATGTTTTAAATGCATTACCACTTGAGAACGTTTTGTATTTACTATCCATTAGAATAGATGGGTTAAAGGCTGGAGATTTTAATTATAAAATAAACTTCATAATTCCAGATAGAAAAGAAGTGGCATCTACTGAAGTTAAAAGAGGAATTTTTAGATATTTAAGCAATGAGCTTGCACAGTATGCTGATGTGACAGTTACCATGTCAAAGGACACATTATATGAACTAGCAACAACAAATAACAAGGCAGATAGTTCATCAATTATAGTAGAGGGAGACCTTTGTAAGTGGCTTATATTCTTATGGCTACAAGATAAAATTGATCCAGATTTCAATATAATGACACCAATAGAAAAATAAATTTATTTTAAAATATAAAACTGCTTCTAATTGTAAATGAAGCAGTTTTTATTTCTTATTCAATAGAATAAATAAAAAAAGTAAATAGAGATTAGGCATATTCAAAAAAAAATTAGTCATTTCACTGGTTATTTGAATTATTTTCTTCGTTATGGAATCGCTTACATATGTTCAATATGCTCGCTCACCATGCCTTGAAAATAATCCGAATCCCTCAGGAAATTGACTAGTTTATTTTTTTATATGCCTTAAATGAAACTTAAAAAATTAATAAATATGCATTTATAGTAGGGGAAAGAAGGAAATTTATGAGTATTTAATCTCTGTTTTTGATGAAAATTGCAAAAAAATTGTGATAAATTAAAATTTACTATTTACAAAATAGGGGCAGAAGTATATAATGAATTGCGGAAATGATAATAATTCTCATGTGTGGTAGCGTATGGAGATATTCCAATTACAATTGCCAAAAAACTTTATTTTAAGAATACTTTAGATTAGTCAGCTAAGAGGAGAAAAATAAGGGGGATTTGAAAATCCTCATTATTTATGCATTTATGTATTTAAATTTAAGGAGTGATATGGTGCAAAATTTTAAAATGAAATATAAGCTAATAACAATGTTTATAGTTACAGGACTAATACCAATAATATTAATATCTGGATTTTTTTACTATACTATCAAAGAGGACGTAATAAATGAAAATAAAGTAAATGAAGTAGCCCTTGGGCATGTAGATAAAAATGGAGATTCTCCTATAGTAGAGGAATCAGAAGGTCTATTACTATTAAAGAGGATGGAGAATATGATGGCTATAATTATACCTTCATCATTAATATTTGGTCTTATTATAACATTTTTAATGGCAAAGCATATACAATCACCAATGATACAAGTATCTAAAGCAGCAAATTTAGTTGCTAACTTAGACATTAGAGAAGATTTGAATATAAAATTAACTAATAGGAAAGATGAGATTGGTGAAATAGGACGAGGAGTTCAATCTATAACAGATAACCTAAGAATAATCTTAAAAGAAATAGAAGATACTTCTTTTAAAGTAATCCAATCATCTAAAGAACTATCAAATTCGTCACAGGAAACTTCATCAATGTCAGAAGAAATTGCTAAAACTATAGAAGGTATTGCAGCTAATGCAAATAGTCAAGCGGAAGATACTCAAATGGGTACAGAAAATGCATCTATCTTGGGGAGTATTGTAAGTATGAATCAAAGTTATTTAGATGGATTAAATAGGAGTTCTAATCAGATAGATAAAAATGTAGAAGAAGGATTAGAGGCATTAAATGATTTAGTTCAAAAAACTGAAGCTACAAGGGAAGCAGCACAGGATATACATAATGCTAGTATAGAAGCTAATAAGAGTTCCACAAAAATAGGAGCAGCTAGTGCCGTTATTGCTCAAATAGCAGAACAAACTAATTTATTAGCATTAAATGCTGCCATAGAAGCAGCTCGTGCAGGAGAACATGGTAAGGGATTTGCTGTAGTGGCAGAAGAAATTAGAAAATTAGCAGAACAGTCTACAAGTTCTACTAAAGAAATAGATAATGTAATAAAGGAGCTTATGATTAAGTTTGAAATTGTTTCAGAATCAGTTGAAGTTGTAAATGAAATAGTTAAAGACCAATCTGAAAGTGTGAAAAATATAGAAGAAAGATATGGAAAAATAACATGTGGGGTGAAAAGTTCTAAAGAAGCAATTGGGGGATTAAATGATTCGGGGCAGACCTTAGAAGGTGGAAAAAATACAATTTTAACTATAATGGATAACTTAGTTATTATAGCGGAAGAAAATGCCACTTCAATGGAGGAAGCGTCTGCATCTATAGAAGAGCAAAGTACATCAGTACAAGGAATGGCAATCTCTAGTTCAGAGTTATCACAATGGGCACATAAATTAGAAAATCTTTTAAATAAATTTGAAATTTAATAAATTAGTAAGGCAATTTTACTGGGAAGAATTATATTTAAAATGGCTGGGTTCTATGAACTTAGCCATTTTTCTTATGGTTATAAATTTTTATATTTTCTTAACAATATGGAAATCATTTTTTTTAGGTGACTTTTTTGTCTTTTGGTTTCTTCTAGGACAAAATGTATCTTTAATATAATTTATGAGGGGGATTATATGAAAGATATAAAATATATAGTAGTGGATAAATATGGTGAAGAAGTATGTATGGAAGAAGTATTTGCTAAAATTTTAGAAAAGATAGAGAGAGAAAAGATGGGAGAGTCAGAGTGATTTTATGGATAGGGTTGCCATATATTGTAGATTAAGTGATGAAGATGATCGTAAACTTGGCCTATTTAGTGAAAGTATAGAGAATCAGAAAAAACTATTAATTAAATATGCTACAGAGAAAAATTGGTCAATATATAAAATTTACATAGATGATGACTATTCGGGACTTAATGACCATAGACCTAATTTTATTAGAATGATCCAAGAGGGGAAGGACGGAAATTTTGATATAATCCTTTGCAAGCATCAATCGAGATTTTCTAGAAATATAGAGACTATAGAAAAATATCTTCACAATAAATTCATACAGTGGAATATAAGATTTGTAAGTGTGACTGATAATGTGGATACAAGGGATAAAAAAAATAAAAAGACAAGGCAAATAAATAGTTTAATGAATGAATGGTATTCACAGGATATTAGTGAAGCCATTAAAGCAACACTACAAGTAAAACAAAGAGATGGTAAATTCATAGGAGCATTTGCGCCATTTGGGTACAAAAAGGATATGAATGATAAGAATAAGTTAATAATCGATGGGGAGGCAGCCCAGATCGTTAAAAACATATTTAACTTATATATGGAAGGGAATAGTACAAATGGCATTGCAAAAATATTGAACAAAAAAAACATATTGACTCCTAGTAGGTATAAAATAAAATGTGGATATAATTATAGAAAATCTTCACAGATTAGTAAGTGGAATAAAACTACTGTAAAAAGGATTTTGAGAAATGAAGTATATATAGGTAATATGGTTCAGGGAAAACGAAAGAAAATTAATTATAAGAATACTAAAGTGATAAATATACCAAAAGAGAACTGGGTAGTAGTAAAAAATGTCCATGAATCTATAATAGATAAAAAACATTTTCAACTTGTACAAAAAAAGTTAGATAATAAAAGTAGAATAACTAAGAATGGCAAGAGTCACATACTTTTTTCAAAGGTAATATGTGGTGAATGTGGTGGAAAGCTAACATATGTTAAGGTTGCTGAAAAAGAATATTTAAGGTGCTTAACTGAAAGGAAAAGTACTAGTATAAGGGTAGATATGTTAAAAAAAATAATAATAGATAGGATAAATTTCCATCTAAGAGAGAAAATAGACAAGGATAAGCTTTTTTATATTTTAAATAATAATGATAAAGTAAAATCAGAACTTAGAGTATTAGAAAAAAAATACAATAATTTCATATGTCAATTAAATAAAATTAATATTAATTTAAAAAGATTATATATGGATAAAGTAGAGGAAAAAATAGATGAAATGGAATTTCATATTATAAAAGAAGAAATCATGGCTGACAGAAAAAATCTATTGGCCCATGTGAAGAATATTCAATGGGAGATTAAGAAAAATAAATGTGAAAAGAAAAATCATAATATAATTTTCAATGAAGAAATTAAAATGTTAGACCACTTTATAATAAATGAATTAATAGATTATATAAAAATATATAAAATAGACAAAGAAAATAAAAAACAGGTAATAGAAATTAAATGGGAATTTAAAGGGCTATGAATTTTCATAGCCCTTTAAACTTATTCCCTTTCTAATAACCAGTTAGCTAATTTGGGAGCAATTTCCTTTTGCGATTTGGAACTAACGTACATGCCTATATGCCCTACAGAGAAAGAAGCCAGTTCCTTATCTGTACTTGAAACTAAATCATTTAATGCTGAACTAGAACTAGGTGGGACCAAATGATCGTACTCAGCGTAAATATTTAAAAGGGGCATGGTTATATTTTTAAGGTCAACTTTTTTATCTCCAATTTCTAGTGTACCCTTTACCAATTTATTATCCTTATAAAGGTCATTGACAAATTGTCTTAAGGTTTCTCCAACTTGGCCAGGGCTATCAAATATCCATTTTTCCATTCTTATGAAATTAGTCATAATATCAGGTTTATGAATATTATCTACAAGATTTACATATTTGTCTAACATCAATTGGAATGGCTTTAACATTAAATAGCCACTATTCATCATGTCTCCTGGTAATACGCCATAGGCATCTACCATATTATCTATGTTTAAGTGTTTTCCCCACTTAAAAAGTAGGCCTTCATCCACATCAAAATCTATAGGAGTTACCATGGTAACTAAATTTTTAACTTTTTCTGGATATAAGGCAGAATAAATACTAGAGAAGGTACCTCCCTGACAAATGCCCATAAGATTTACTTTATCCACATTATTAGTTTTTAATATATGATCTACTGCATTATTAATGTATCCATTAATATAATCGTCCATAGTTAGATACATATCCTCTTGTTTTGGATATCCCCAATCTATAATGTATAGATCTAATCCACTTTGAAGAAGTTTCTTAATGACACTTCTGTCAGGTTGAATATCCATCATATATTGGCGATTTACTAGAGCGTAAACTATTAATGTGGGTGTTTTACTAACCTGCTTACCCTGAGGTTTATAATGATATAACTTCATTTTATCTTCTGTATAAGATATATCTTTAGGTGTAGAATCAGATTCTAGATCTTTTATGTCCATCATGTATTTTACACCCTTTGATAGTTTTTTGTTTATTTCAATAAATTCATCAATAGATTTCTCCATGTCTATATTTAAATAAGGGAACATACTTTGACCTCCTAATTTTCCTAAGTTATTAATCTATTTTCTTAGATAACTCTCTTACTTGCTTTTTCAAGTCGTAAACAGTTTTATATAAACTATTTAAGTCACTTTTTAATGGAAATGGTAAAAAGCTAAATTGTTGTTCTAACAGATTATCGAAATCCTTTTTAAAGGTAGCTCCTGAATCTACTACATGGGCTAATAATTTAGCAAAATCGTCCGTATTAAATAAGTTATTATAGGCTTCTTCGTTTTTTCTCCACCAGTATTCATAAAATTCTCTAAAGGATTGTGGCTCCTTATTTTCTTTAATTATATTTAAAGATTCAGAGACGATATTCTCCATTGTTTCATAGGCTACTTTGTATAAGGTAGAAGTAAATTCATTTGTAGTATTAATGTAGTTAATATAAGATTCCATACTTTTTAGATTTACTTCAAAATAATTGCGATTAAGACCTAGAGTAGGCATATCAAAGAACTTGCCAAAGCTTCTTTCATAGTTCTCTTTCCAAAGTCTTGTAAACTCCACAAAGGAGTTGGCATCACCCATAAGAGTTTTTGTGTAAAGTTCATTAAGTGGGGCAGAACTGTCAGTCCAAGGCTTAAAGAAGTTATTAGCATTAGCCATGTGTGACTTGTAAATATCTATACTATCCCTATAAAGTTTTTGAACTTTTTGTGGTAATACGGGAGAAAAAGTAGTACCTACCATATCTAAATATTCCTTTTTCCAAGAATCCATGAAAGAATTCATATCAAATGGATTAGTACCCATGGTCTTATCCTGAAAATCTTTCCACATATTAAATAAAGTGCCATAGGAGTTAATATTTGAGAATACTTTGTCATAAGTGCTATAAACTGGATTCTCTTTGGAAAATCCCATCATATTTTCAAAGAACTTAGAGTTAACTTCGTTCCATTTATTCATCATTTCTAAAGAAGAATCAATAAAATTAGGATCTTTTGAAATTTCTTTTTCTGTAACAGAAGGTGCTACAGCATTTTTCCACATGTCAAATATTTTCTTTTGAGAGTCAAATACATTTTCCATAAAATTTTCATAGTGTTTTTGTGTATACATGAGAATCCCCCTTTGTAATGTTCACATTTTTTTTACTACGGCACTGCCGCTTACTACTTTAGTACCATCTGATTTAAATATATTAGTTTCTAGTGTTAAAAGTCGCTTGTCTTCTCTTTTGTCAACAACAGTAACGGTGGCAGTGATAGTATCGTTAATATAAACCGGTGCTAAAAACTTTAAGGTTTGAGACAAATAAAGGGTATTAGCCCCTGGCAATTTAGTACCCAGTACAGATGAAATTAAAGAACTAGTCAACATCCCATGGGCAATTTTTTTCTTAAAGATACTTTTAGATGCGAAATCTTCATCTAGATGTATTGGGTTAAAATCACCTGATACTTGTGCAAAAGTGGAAATGTCATCCTCTGAAATAGTTTTAGTTAAGCTATCATTAAGTCCTATGGTTATCTCTTCATATTTTATGTCTTTTATCAATTGTGCGTCCTCCTTTATAATGATGGATAAATTTTTAAATTGCTTTTTTACTCACATTTTGAATAATATGCTCAAGAGTCAATTTAAATTACTAATTTTAAAAAAATAATTTCTTAAAAAATATTAAGAAATAAAAGAATCATTAATAAAATTTAGCTAACTCTTTCAGTTCACATTTTCAATAATATGCACTAAGGGTAGTTTAAATTACTACTTTTTGGAAAAAATATTTATCTTAAAGAAATTTTAAGAAATAAGAATTAGTTTAAAGATACATCAGGTCATGTTGTTGACCCCATATATCCTGGTGCATACGACGAAATTTTAAATTTCGGAGAGTTTTGGAATCGTAATAAGTTAGAAGAAAGTAAAGAAGAAATTATTAAAATGACTAAATTTATTGGGGAGAGCTTTAAAAGAGCCTACAAGTTTTTTAAAGCTGCTAAAATATTAAGGGATGATCTAGAATATATCTATGACAAATCTACTGATGAATTTAAATTATTAGAGGAAATTGAACTTATTAAAAATGAAATATTAAAAGATAAAAATGGGAATGGCCAGATGGGCAAGATTAGACATTTATTTGGAAGTGCATTAAGTCCTAAGGGATTAATAGATTATTACAATACTATAATAGAAAATAAACATAAAATATATTATATAAATAGTAAAAGTGTGAATAAATCTTCATACTTCATGGAAAAAATAGTAGGAGAAGCCATAGGAAAATCCTATGATGTGGAAGTGTATCATGAGCCCTTAGATGAAAAAAGGATAGAAACGATCATAATACCAAAACTAAATATTGCCATGACTTCCCATATTAAATATAAGGAAAATCATTTTAAGAAAATTGATATTATGATTTACATGGATAAAAAAATATTGAAGGATGAAGATGGAAAGATTAAAGAAGATAATGAACTAATAGGAAGTCTTTTAAATAAAGGTATTAAATGTATAGAAAAAGCTAAAGAAAAACATGATCGATTAGAAGAATTTTACGTTTCTAATGTGGATTTTAAAAAAATAGATATGCTAAAGGATATAATAATAAAAGACATACTAAAGTACAAAGGAAAGTAGAATTCTTGTTAGTGGTTGACAACAATCTAAACTTATAGTATTGTTAACAAGAAAGGTGATTTAACTATACTGAAAAGTCTAGTTACTTTTCCAAAGGAACAAAGATTAAGAATAGGGAATCAAGAAAAAGGCTCTTGAGTTATCTTTTCGATGTTTGTATAGGGGTCGTCTTTTAATTATTGATTTTAGGAGGAAGCAACATGAAAAAAGGTATTGTAAAATGGTTTAACGCTGAAAAAGGATTTGGATTTATCTCAGTAGAAGGAGAAGACGATGTATTCGTACATTTCTCAGCTATTCAAACTGATGGATATAAGAGCTTAGAAGAAGGTCAAGAAGTAGAATTCGAAGTAGTTGAAGGACAAAAAGGACCTCAAGCTGCAAACGTAATTAAACTTTAATTAAAATGAAAAAATAATAAGACATAATAAGGGTAATACTACCTTTATTATGTCTTTTTTAATTTTATATGCCTTAGGCATATTCAAAAAATAAATTAGTCATTCCACTGGTTATTCCTTATGATATTATTTCATCATAGGAAAGGGATAAAAGCAGTTCTAAATCATCTGTGGAATTAACTCCACCTTGGCAAATATGATTGTTTCCTCCGCCATTTATAGTCATTTTACTTCTCAAATTATTCACTATGTCCTTCATGTTAATGTTAGAAATATTTTTAGAGGCAGCAAGGATAAATTGTGCTTTGTCCTTTTTAGTTCCCAATAGGGCTATTACATCAGCCTTAGAACATAAATTAAGTGCTAGTGTACGGAGGTTTTGAAAATCCCTATCTTCAAAGGTTTTCTTTAATATTTTATAATTTCCTTTGGAAATACATTCATTATATAATTTTTCTCCTTCGTAAAATATTAATTCAGATTGAAGTTTATTTATTTCTTTTTTATTAGAATTATTCACATTATATATTCTCTCCACAGCCTCATATACTTGAGAATCCTTTATTGATAAAAGGGTAGAAAGACTGTTTATTTGATTGTTTTTAATAAGATAGTCATTATAGGCCCTATTACCACAAACAAATTCTAGCCTCGTTTTTCCTCGTGTCTTTTCATAGGTTTTTATTTTTATTAATCCAACTTCACCAGTTCTATCAACATGAGTACCACCACAAGGGGAATGATCAAAAGAATCAATACTAACTACACGAATATCTTCATCTACAGAAGGGGTTTTTCTAAGGGGTAACTCTTTTAAGGTATCTGAATCAGGATAAAATTGATTTATGGTTAAATTGGCAAAAACTATTTCGTTGGCCAGTTGTTCTATTCTTTGTATATGTTTATCTTTTAAGTTTTGAGTAGTAACGTCTATGGTAGTGTAATCTTTACTCAAATGAAAACCCACAGTTTTACCGCCGTATAATTTGTCTACACATGCAGATAGAATATGTTGACCTGTATGCTGTTGCATAAAGTCGAATCTTCTAGACCAGTCTATAGAACAGTTTAATTCATCTTTTTTTGATGGTAAACTATCCACAACATGATATACTTTATCCTTTTGTGTATACACATAGTTTACTGACACACCTTCAATAAATCCCATATCAGAAGGTTGTCCACCTCCCTCTGGATAAAAGGCCGTTTTGTCTAATACTAGGTGAAAAGAGTCCTTTTCTTCTTTAATTTCCACAATATTAGCAGTAAAGTTTTTTAAATATGTATTTTCGTAATATAGTTTTTTACACAAAGTTATCACTCCTATTGAAAGTTTATTAGATTAGAGTTAAAAGTTTTAAATGTTCACCTTGTAACCCTAATCTATAATTTTTCTCGAATAATTATGAATTCTATAATAAAATAGAATATCCTGTTAATTAGTATTAACTATTTTATAATTTTCGTCATTTATTGATGAAAATTCACCAAAAAAATCTACTGGTAAAAGGAGAGTAGATGTTTTTTTGTCAGTTGATATATATTTATTTGAGTTTTCATCCCAAATATAATTTTCTGTTGAGGAACTTTTTCCTAAAAATTCAAATTTGTCTGAAGAGGGAAATACATCACTAAGGGCCAGATAAG
This sequence comes from Anaeromicrobium sp., assembly GCF_025210435.1. Taxonomy (GTDB): domain Bacteria; phylum Bacillota; class Clostridia; order Peptostreptococcales; family Thermotaleaceae; genus Anaeromicrobium. The sequence continues at coordinate 20,751 of NZ_JAOART010000032.1, read as the reverse complement.
ATTCTATAGTAGTTCTAGTTGTGATACTTTTGTCAGAAGGGAAATCTACAAAACTAACTTTAATATTTTTTTTCCATTTATTCTTAGGTTCATCTGGATCTACCCAATTTAAATTGTATATTTCCTCTGAATAGGTGGTTTTTCTAAACAATTCTTTGAAACTACCATCATTAAATCCCCAAAGTTCTAAAAATTCATCATAGTAAAAGGCGCCTAGGCGTTCATCAAGTTTTTGATGACTAATAATTAGATTATAATCCCTATGGGGGTATGGTCTGAATTCTAGACCTTTTACAGGGAGTATATCCTCAATACTGTACATATAAACATATTCACCATTAACTTTATTGTAAATAGCCATAACACTTACATCTTTAGATAGATTTAAAACTACTATTAGATTTGAGTTATTTGGAACAACCTTGTTCTCATATAATTTTAATTCTATGTATTCTTCATAGGGAAGCCATTTTGAGTAGTTTAAATTTTTTAGGGTCGTGTTTATGATCTTTTTTCTACTGTCATTTTTCATATTAATATCATTTGAATTATAATTATCTACCGTATCCATAGAGATTTTTAAATCATCTACAATATAAGATTTGAAAGTGGAAATATAAGGGTTAGAAGTAGGTATCATGTACAAACCTATTAAAAAAAATGAAAAACATATTATTATTAGAAAAATAAATATGCGATATAACATAAAATCACCTCTCATAAATTATATGTACTAATCATTGAGAAAAACACAAATTTAGACATGCTGAATAAAATAAATTAAGAGGTATTCTTATGAGGAGGAGTTTTTACATGAACTTAGTGGAAAAAATATATGAAGGAATAAAAGAGTTTATAGATTTATTCATAACTAAATATGAATACGAAAATAGAGGAATGATAAAAAAAATTAGAATAGATAGTAGATTGAATCTAAATATAGAAGAAGAAAAGTGGAGTAGATTATTTTTATATAAGTCCTGTTATAATTATTGTGCCAAAATAATTATGTTAAGATATCTAGAGGATAATAAATTAACTTATGTAAAAATGAATAAAAATGGTTTTGGTAAATGGAAAGAGTTTGTAAAGAATATATCTGAAAGGTTTAGTTTACTCTATAATGTGGCCATAATGGATCTACAAGAAGATAAGAATAACAAAATACGAAATATATTTAAAAGTAGTGAATATGATTTATTTAAGGTAGATGATGAATTGGCTAGTCTATTGTATAAAAAATTTTCAGAGGTTGATTTTTCTAATTTGAAAGAAAAGGATATATGTAGCATTTTTAGAAAAATATATTCACTAGAAAAAAGGGAAGAATTGAATTTAGAGAAATTTTATAAAAGGGCTCCAGCATTTTTCTATTTACTTAGATTAGAAGAAAATGAAAGAATATTATAAAGTAAGAAAATAGGTTATTGATTATGGGACCCATAGGATGGTCCCATAATTATTAAATAAGTTCATTGTAAAATATTATAATCTGTTATATATTTAGAAGGAACAGGTTAATAAAAGGAGAGAAATAATTATGAATAATATAAAAGATAGAGTTGAAGAAAAATTATTTAAATTTATATCTGAAGAAAAATATAAAGAGCATATGGAAAAGTCAAAGAAATTATTTTACGAAGAAATTAGTAAAAATAACGTAAGTGATAGCTTTATCATGAATTTTACAGATTGGATTTTACATAATTATAAATTAGATAATAAAAAGAATTTCATAGAAGAATTTTTAGAAAATCATAAAAGTTTAAATGAAAAAGAGATAGGATATTTAGAAAGTAAGTTAAATTCATACTTAAGTATATATGAATTAGTTAGTTTAAAGGAGAAAGTGGGAACTTTTAAAGATATATTTACTAATGAGGAAATATCAATTAATATAGATGAAGAAGAATTTAAGGTAAGGGATTTGATATTTGTAAGGATAATGGACCTAGAGGGTGAAAAAATCCCTTGTTCAGATACGATTTATATACCAAGTATGTTTAAAACAGTTATTGAAAAAAATATTAAAACCTATTATGACGAATACAAAAGCAAAAGGGAATTTTCAGACATGGTAGACTTTTTAAGAAATCATCCCATGGTATTGTATAAGCATGTGTCAATTGTGGAAGATGTACTAGAAAAGGAAATGGAAAAAAGTGAAGATTACGATGTATGGCAAAGTGTATATTTGTTTCAAGATAGGAAGAAACTAATGGATGAAATAGATAAAAGTGAAAAATTTGTTATTGATTTTTGTGATGAAGAGGAAGTTTCATATAATTTAATGGAAGAGAATGAAGTATTAGCTAAAATACTTATTGAAAGTAATAAATTGGAAGTAGAGTGCAATTCTCAAGTAATGAGAGATGAAGTGAAAAAAATAATTCAATCTACTTTGGGCAAATCTGTACATCATTATAAGGATGAAATTGTAAAATTTGAAGATTTAATATAAAAGTAGATAAATATACTATTACATAGGGGGGATTGAATTTTGAAAAAGTGGGAGTATAAAATAATAAACTTAAAATCAAAGGGCGTAACTAATTTAGTATTAAGCAAAGATGATGAGGATAAATTAAATGAATTAGGTGAAGATGGATGGCAATTAGTCAGTTCTGTTCCTACAGTCAATGGTAGAACTATCTGTTGTATGTTAATGAAAGAAAAGGAATGAATGAAAAATGAAATTGACAGATGAGAATAATAGGTATAAAATTATTAATAAAAATTCGTTTTTGACTTTAAAGGGGGCAAAAAAAAAAGTATGGAAATTTCATTATCAGACCTGGTAGACTCGTGTAGTGATGACATTTACCTGGAAATGAAGAGTCCGAATGAAGAGAAATCTCAAAATTTAAAGTTCTTAAAGGAACTCAAGGATCTTCTCATGAAATATGGTAAATCTACAAGGGAAGTAGATTATATAATAAGTGAATTAGAAGGTAAAGCTACACATGAAAATGTTATAAGCATGTTTGATATAGACGAGGATAAAATTCTTGAGTATATTAAAAAACATCCATACTTCAAAAATCCATGTGATTATCCTATCAGGTTAATTACTATTATGAAATATCTAAAGAAAAAGGGAATTCCTACTAACTACAGGGACATGGATTTAATAGTAGAAAAGATTATATTAAAAATGGATGGAGTAAAAAAGGTTGGAGATGGCATGTATTTAAGCAATAATTAAGGTACAGTTTAGTTAAACTGTATCTTTTTTTTATAGATTTCGTATTTATAAACCAGCTTTGTGTGTGCCTATTTCAGGAAACTATTGAAAATCTTTTCCACCCAAGTCCTTGTCACAAGCGAAAGTGTGAATCTTCGTATATAGGTTCATGTGTCATGTTCAAGTAGCATAGGATGTTGTGACGTTCCAGGGTTCCAAAGATTTTCAATCGTTTCCCTTATAGGCAAGTTACTGTATAAAGAAAACTTAGTGTTACGAAAATTATATGCCTTAAAAAAGGGGAAAGGTTTTTTTTGTAGAAAATATTAATGTGCAGACTAATCTGAATTTTTTTACTTTCTAGCAGACTATAGGATAAGGTGGATAATTATGGGTGAATTTGAGGGGAAAAAAGAAAGAATAAAAAACATAATAGGTGTAAATAAAAGAACAGTTCTACTGCTTATTGTTACCTTAAGCATATTGGTGTGTGCGGGTACATTAAAGGATATGGGTTTTAATTACTTTGCCAGAAAAGAGATATTTTTATACTTAAAGAAGATGCAGCCTATTGAAAAGGAATTTTACAATCTTATGGATAGTTTTATGGAAGATAGTATGAAAAAGGGAAAGGATAATGAAATATATTCAATTGAAATTAAAAGAATTCTACAAAGGGCATATGGGGAAAGTTCTAATAGGTATACTAGGAAAAATTACGAATTATTTATAAGGGAAATAGAAAAGGGAAAAGAATTAATAGATTATGGCCATAAAGAAGGGGAAAGGGATAAAATTAGGGTTTATATGGAAAATTACTTTTTAGTGGGTGAAAGTCGTAATAAGAATTTAATAGATATTTTCGAAAAATACGGTATATCATATATTCATATGGATGGGAAAATAATATATGAGACAAAATAATTCATAATTAATTTTCTTGGGGAATATTGGTTTTATGTGAGCCTACTTCAGGAAAATATATTGAAAATTTTTTCCATTGAAGTCCCTGTAACAATCGAAAGTGTGAATTTAAAAACTAGGTTCATAACTCATGTTGAATTAGCATAGGATGTTGTGACGTTCCACAATTTCAAAAATTTTCAATATATTTTCCCTTGTAGGCAAGTTACTACATAAAGAAAGCTTAGTGTTACGAAATCTATAGAATATTAGATTTATAATCTAAAACAGGGGGATAAAATGGGAAATAGGGTAGAAGAATTAATAGAAGAACTTATGGAAGTGAATAATAATTTTTATGGAAATATATCTGTAATGGATGTGTTTTTTAAAATATTTATAAAGAAATATGGAAAGGGAGCACTTGTTAATATAGAACCAAATATAAAAGAGAAAGAAATGCTTTTAAAGGATGAAGTATTAAATATGGAAATAACATCCTTTAGTAGGTTGTATGAAAATTATATTTCTTTATTTAATAAACATAAGACAGGTAGTTTTTATACACCAGAGTATATTTTAAAGTATATGATAAGAGAATCTTTAATAAAATATGTAAGTTTGAATATTAAATTAGATATAAATGTTGTAGAAAAAATACTAGAAAAGAAAGAAACAAATTTGGTAGACGAGACTGTGTTAAAAAGTATACTGAGTAGCTTAGATAATATAAAAATAATAGATGTGGCCTGTGGAACAGGTTTATTTTTAATAGAAGCATATAAAAGTATATATAAGTATAAGGTTATTTTATATAAAGCTTTAAATATGAAAATAGACCCAGGGGTGAAGGCCTATATATTAGAAGAAAATATATATGGAATAGATATTCAAAGGGATCCTGTTTTAGTATGTAGAATGTGTTTAACTTCCTTAGGTTGGACAGGGGAAGAATTGAATATAAAAGAAAATATAATAAGGGGTAATAGTTTAATAGAAGAAACCTATAATAGGCCTAAAATTAAAAAAATATTAGAAGAAGGAGGGTTTCATATAGTTATAGGAAATCCTCCTTATTTAGGAGAAAAGGGAAATAAAGATATATTTAGAAGGATAAGGGAAACTTCCTTTGGAAGGGAGTTTTATGAGTCTAAAATGGATTACTTTTATTATTTCATATATAAGGGAATTCATATGCTTAATAAAGATGGAATACTTACTTTTATAACTACAAGTTACTTTTCAACAGCAGATGGAGCCATGAAGTTGAGAAGTTTTTTAAAAGAAAATGTGTCTTTTTTTCATATATTAAACTTAAATGATTATGAAATTTTCAAAAATGCAAAGGGACAACATAATTTAATATACTTCATGAAAAGAGGTAGGAGTAAAGAAAAAATCAAATTAACATGTATTAGAGATAAAAATATAGATATAGTAAAATATCTAAAGAGAAAAGGAAACAATAAATATACAGAAGAATTTATACTAGAAAACCAAGGTAAATTGTATGGGGAAAATAATCATATATTCATACAAGGTCATGTGGCAGGAGATAGTATATTGGATAAATTAGAAAAAAATAAGGATTGTAATTTAGGAGAAAAATTTAACATAAATCAAGGTATTGTAACAGGACTAGATAAAGTAACTAAGGGAGTGTTGAACAATAAATTTACAAAGGAAGAAATTGTGAGTAAAAATATTAAATTAGGAGAAGGGGTATTTGTCATTACAAAAGAAGAAATGAAAAAGCTAGGACTAGAAAAAAATATACATATAAAAAAGTTATATAAAAATAGTAATATAGGCAGATATGTTACAAAAGGAGAAAGTGGTAAATATATTTTCTATTTTAATGGTTATTTAGAGGATGATAGATTTTATGATAAGGAAGTTAAAAAGCATTTATGTAGATTTAAAATAGCCCTTGAGAAAAGACGTGAAGTTATAAATGGTACAAAACCTTGGTACTCTATACAATGGCCAAGGAGGGAAGACTTGTTTTTACATGAGAAAATATTAGTGCCTCAAAGGGCAAAAAAAAATACCTTTGCCTTTGAAGGATTACCCTGGTATGCTAGTGCAGATGTATATTATATTACTAAAAAATCTTCCCTTATAAATTGGAAATTCATATTAGGTCAATTAAATTCTAAGTTAATATATTATTGGTTATATTACTTAGGAAAGCGAAAGGGCCAGTATTTAGAACTATATTCCACTCCCCTTAAAAATGTACCCATTAAAACAAGCTGGAGAGGCCATGAGGAAATAAGTAATCTTGTGGGGAAGATTATACAAGGAGGATCAGAGGAAGAGTATCAAAGGTTTATAGATGAAAGAATATATGAAATGTATGGATTAAACGATGATGAAATAAGAAGGGTTGAAAGGGTATACAATGAAAATTGTATCGCTTCAATTGTCTAAGATATATGAAATCTTTTCCTTTACATAGATACAATTGGATGATATAATTAAAACAAGAATTAATAACGATACAATTTGACAAAAGGAGCGATACAATTATGAAGGGTTTTACTTCAAGAAAACTTACTTTAGGAGGAGTTATGGCAGCATTAGTTTTAGTGGGAACTATGCTTATACAAATTCCAACTCCTACTAAGGGTTATATTCATATTGGAGATAGTATGGTTTATTTATGTGGCATATTTTTAGGCCCAGTATATGGAGCATTGGCAGCAGCCATAGGATCTTTTTTAGCAGATGTCTTATCTGGATATATGGTGTATGCACCAGCCACTTTTGCCATAAAGGGTTTAGATGCCTTCCTAGTAGGAATTATATATTATAAAATTGTAAAAGATGGAGATTCTACGGTCAAGAAAATCATAGGATTTTTAGTAGGGGCTTTAGCAGGTGGAGCCTTAATGGTAGGTGGATATTTAATTTATGAAACCTTCTTATATAAGTTTGAAACGGCCCTATTGGGAGTTGTAGGAAATATTACTCAAGTTATAGGTGGAGCTGTTGTGGCCTTACCACTTCTAGTAGGTCTTGAAAGAAGTAAAGTAATACAAAGGTATGCAAAGGAGTTTTAACAGATTATAAAGCCGATTTTTTATTGGCTTTATTTTTATTGGAAAAAAAGGTAATAATATACTAAGTCACATTAAAATCATTGAGGAGTTTTAGGATGAGAAGACCCATGTTGTTTATTTTTTTAGTATATGCCTTTGGAATATATTCTGGAGAATACATAGAAATAATTAATGAAAAGATTCTATTATCCATATTAATATTAGGTTTACCTATTATTTTGAAAAAAAAGAAGAAATACATAGCATTAGGATTGATTATTTTTTCATTAGGCAATTTCAATTATATAGGACAGAAACATTATGAGGGAGAATTAAGTAGTTTTGAGAATGATAAAATAAAAATAAAGGGATTAGTAGTACAACAACATACATATGATAATAAGTTCATATTAAAGAGTGAGTATGTTATACATGAAAACAAAAAATATTTTATCAGGGAAAAAATATTAGTAAAGTTAAAAGAGAAAAAAATCATAAATACATTGGGAAAAAGGATTATAGTAGAAGGTAATGTGCTAAAGAGCCCTAGAAGAAATAACCCTAAGGAATTTGACTATAGAACCTATTTAAAGAGCAAAGGAATAAATTCTATAGTATATGCTAGTTCTATGAAAGTTACTAAGGAAGTGAATCTATTATTATATGGGGCTTATAAAACTAAAAATTATGTATACAAATTTTTTGAAAATACCCTACCACCATTAGAAGGAAATCTATGCTATGGTCTAATAACAGGAGATAAAAGTTTGCTAAATGAAGAAATATATGATAACTTTAAAAGTCTGGGAATAAGTCATATATTAGCAATTTCTGGGTTACATGTGGGAATAATATATATATTTGTTTATAGGGTTACTTTTAAAAAAAAGTTTATACAAAGATTCTTAGGTGCTATGATATTTCTCATGTATATAATTGTAACAGCATATTCCATATCCATCATAAGGGCCGTATGTATGTTGCTTATATTAGATATCTCTAATGAAATGGAAAGACCCTATGATTCATTGTGTGCCTTATCCTTCATAGGTTTTTTATTTATCTTAATAAATCCCTATGTACTGTATAATAGCGGATTTTTACTATCATTTTTTACTGTTATATGGATTGTACTTCTACATGGTAAGCTAGAAAGGTTATTATACTTTTTTAATGAAACTATTAGGAAAATCATAAGTGTAACTTTAAGTGCCCAACTGGGAATATTACCAATTATATTATATAATTACAATGAGATATCCATCTATTCAGTCATAGTGAATATAATAGGAATATGGATATTATCTATTTTAATGCCTATTATATTGTTGAATCTATGTTTATACTTAGTAATTCCAAAGGCTAGCGGCCTATTAGGTGTTTTAATATTATGGGGAAGTAGAATAATAATAAATTTGGTAAAGGTGTTTATGAAAATGCCCTATAGTAGTTTTCTTTTAGCATCTCCAAGTGAAATTTTTATAATAACCTATTATGTCATATTATTCATTATAGTTTATGAAATTTGGCCCATAAAAATAGGGAAAAAAAGTATGTGTATTATAATAATAGGAATATTTTTTATAACCAATGTGGTAGATGACTTAGGGAAAAAACCATTTACAATGACATTTTTCCATGTTGGCCAGGGAGATTGTATATTGATAACTACTCCTCATAAGAAAAACATATTAATAGATGGTGGACCTGTAGATGAAAATGATAAAAAATTATTATATCTTTTATTAAAAAATAGAATAAAAAAGATAGATATTATGATCCTATCCCATAGCCATGAGGATCACATTGGTGGACTAGTGAGGGTGGCTGACAAGATGAAAGTGAATAACCTAATATATGGAGTATATGCCAATGAAGTAAAAGAGTTTAATGAACTCATTTACCATTGTAATAGGCATGGGGCTGAAATTTTTAGCATGTCAAGGGGTGAAAGGATTACAGTGGAAGAAGATTTATCTATCCAATGTATTAATCCAAAGGGGAATACTTTATACAATGAAGATGATGAAAATGATAATTCTCTTAGTTTTATTATGGATTATAATAATTTTAAATGCCTATTCACAGGAGACATAGAGTCAAGGGCAGAAGAAAACATATTAAAAAGTAATGAAAATATAAAGGCTGATTTAATTAAAGTACCACATCATGGTAGCAATACATCTAGCACCAGGAACTTCTTAAATAAAGTGGATGGTAAAATAGCCATCATTCAAGTTGGAAAAAATTTTTATGGACATCCAAGTAAGGAAGTAATAGATAGGTATGATAAGGATGGATATGAAATTTTTAGGACAGATAAATATGGAGCAATAATAATAAAAGTAAATGAAGATCACATAAATATAAGAACAATGGGAGATAGGAGTAATGGATTACAAGGAAATAATAAAAAAGATAAAAAAGAAAGAACTTAAAAATGTAAACTTATTTTATGGAACAGAAAATTATATAATAGATAATATTGTTAAGATAATAAAAAAGGATCTTATAATAGATGATTTTGAGGCGTTAAACTACCAATCCTTAGAAGGGGAACAAGCTACAGTAGATAATATTATTAATGCTTGTGAGACATTACCATTTATGGGAGATTGTCGATTGGTAATAGTAAAAAATATGGAATTATTTCTTGGGAAAAGAAAAAGCATTAGTGAAGAAGAAGAAAAAAGAATTATAAAGTATTTTAGCAATATTCCAAGTACTACATATCTAGTATTTACTTCAATGGAAGGGGTAGACAAAAGAAAAAAAATATTTAAGGAAATAAAAAAATATGGTGAAATAGGTGAATTTAATAAGTTAGTAGGATCTGATCTTTACAAATGGGTGGAAAAGCATTTTAAAGAAAAGGGGAAAAAAATAGAATTAAAAAATATTCGTATGCTTTTAGAAGGAATTGGATATGAGGAGAAAAATTCTCCTAAGACTCTAAGGGATGTGGAAAATGAAATAAATAAAATTGTGGGATATATAGGCACAAATCAAGTTGTTAATAGGAAAGATATAGAAGCCTTATCTCCAAAGACTTTAGAAAATAATATATTTATATTAGTAGATTGCTTAGGGACTGGTAAAATTAAAGAAGCATTGAGTATACTAAATGATATGGTATTGCAAGGAGAACCTATAGTACGAATAACTCACATGATAATTAGACAATTTAGATATATATATCAAGTTAAGTTAATGTTAAATAAGGGATATACTAATATGGCCATAGGACCTAAGCTTGGAATACAATCCTTTGTGGTAAGTAAGTATGTTAAGCAATCAAAAGAATTTACCCTAAAAAGGTTAAAAGAAATTTTAGATGAATTAGCTAATACGGATAAGGCTATAAAGAGTGGAAAAATGGAACCTAAGCTAGCAGTAGAAATTTTTATAGTAGGTAGTAGATCATAGATGGATAAAAATAATATTTGTAAATAAAAATACAGGATATCATATCCTGTATTTTTATTTACAAAGTAAAAAAGCGTACTATGTACGCTTGTTTCCATGGGGAATTTATGACGGGTTGAAACGATAATGTATAAATTACATAGCTGCATTTAACTGCTTAGCTAATTTAGCAACTTTTCTTGAAGCATTATTCTTGTGGAATATTCCTTTAGAAGCTGCTTGCATGATTTTCTTTTCTGCAAAAGAGAACTTTGCCTTAGCTTCTTCCATGTTTCCAGCAGTTAAAGCTTCATTAAATCTTCTTATAGCAGTTTTAACAGCAGATTTAACCATTCTGTTTCTAGCTGTCTTAACTTCGATAACTTTAATTCTTTTCTTTGCTGATTTTATATTTGCCAATCGGTTCACCCCCTTGTATCATTCAATTCAACAAAAGTAATTTTATCATGATTGTTTTCAAATTGCAAGGTAAAACTAATATTTATTTTATTTCCAATATACAAAAAAATTATTCACACTTATATTTACTTATTTTAATTACATAAATTTCATAAAAAGGTGAAAACTATATAAAGATAGGAGGTATGTGTATATGATAAGAACAGATTTGGCTTTAGAAGCACAAGAAATGTGTCAAGAGGAAAATCGTGGCGAAATCCCAGGAGTGTCTGTAGACCAACGTAAAGAGGATATGGCCACAACTACCTATGTGAAAGTTTTTAATGGAGAAGGTAGTAAGTTGATGGGAAAACCAGAGGGAATGTATATTACCATAGAAGCACCCCAATTAAAAAAGGCAGATGCAGATTTAAAAGACAATATGAGTAAACTTTTAGCGAAAGAGTTAAAGGCCTTTGTTCCTAAAAAAAACAATTTTAAAACCCTAATTGTGGGATTAGGGAACTGGGATATAACTCCAGATGCATTAGGGCCACAAGTAGTATCTAAAATATATGTGACTAGACATTTTTTTGAGGCATACGAAAAAGAAGATGATGAGACTATGAGATCTGTCAGTGCCATATCTCCTGGAGTTATGGGTACCACTGGAATTGAAACGGTGGAAATTATAAAGGGGATAGTAGAAAAAACTAATCCAGACTTTGTAGTGGTCATAGATGCACTAGCATCTAGAAAGATGGAAAGGGTTCACACAACTATACAAATAACAGATACGGGAATAAGTCCTGGTGGTGGTGTGGGAAACAAAAGAAAAGAATTTAGCAAGGAAACCTTAGGTGTGCCAGTTTTGGCCATAGGAGTACCTACTGTAGTAGATGCTGCCACATTAGCCAATGATACCATAAGTTTAGTGGTGAATCATCTTGCTAATCAAACATCTAAGGGTTCTTCCTTTTACAATTTGCTAAAGGGAATGAAAGATGAAGATAAATATGAATTAATAAGAGAAGTTATGGAGCCCTTTAATGCTAATGTAATAGTAACTACTAAGGATATAGATATGATAATTACAAATATTTCACAAATAATAGCTAATGCTTTAAATATTTGCCTACATCCCGGTATTGAAATTAAAGATGTAAATAGATATCTACATTAGCTTAAAGGAATATTTCATGATTTTAAAGCATATAATTCTTTGTAAACATAAGACAAGCAAGGGGGGAACCTATTGATAAAAATTATAGAATTAAAAAAAATATATAAGTGGATAGGACTGATTTTGACTATAACCTTGTTTGTATTGTCCATAAAATTTTATGTATATGATATAACAGTAGAAGCATTGAGTAAGGATAAAAATTATGAAGTCCAAGTTGAAGAAAAGAATATAAAAAAGGACATATTAAGGGCTGTGTTTTTAAAGGGAATACCTGCTATGGAGGTAACATACAAAAAGGAAGTGGTACAAAAGGAGTACTCTCCTAAATTGGTTTTTTACAAGTTACTAGATATTAACTATAAGGATCCTAAGGCTTTTTTAAAGGTTGAGGGAGATATTTTAGAAAATAGCCATGAGGATATGGAAAATTATAATGACCACAATAAAAAGGTGGTAGAACCTAAAATAGAATCTGAACCTACCATGAAAAATGAGGATGAAAATTTGGCAGAAGAGAAAACTACTACTGAAGAAGAAGGAAAAAAAGTAAAAGAACCAGATGAAACAGATGAGGTGAAGATAGTCGCTTCACCAGCAAAAAAACCAAATAAAAAATTAAAAATTGTAAGTGGAAAACCAAATATATTTATTTATCATACCCATGCTACTGAATCTTATCTTCCTGTAGATGAAGGAAATTTCCATTCTCTTAAAAGAGATTATACTGTTAGAAAAGTTGGGGAAGTTCTTACAAACTCTTTAAAGGATAAGGGGTATAATGTGGTTCATGATGAAACCCTTCACGACTATCCCTCCTATAGGGAATCTTACACAAGGGCATTATCAACCCTTAAAATCAACATGAAAAAATATCCTACAGCCAATTTTATAATTGATATACATAGGGACGCAGGGGGAAGTTCAGAAGAAAGTAGAAAAAATAGCTATATAACTATAAAGGGTAAAAAGGTAGCAAAATTTAGTATGGTAGTAGGAACTAAAAACGAAAATTATGAAGATTTAATGGCCTTTGCAAACTATATTAAGGGAAAGAGTGATGAACTTTACCCAGGACTTTGTAAAAAGACTATTAAAAAGCCATATAAGTTTAATGAATATAATTCAGATCACTATATTTTAATAGAAATAGGTAATACGCAAAATAACATAGAAGAGGCTACTAAAGGAGCTTATTATGTTGGTAAAATACTAGATGAAGTAATAAAGGATATAAAGGAATAGAATCTTAAATTAAGGTACATAATACTAGTGGTGATAATAATGGGCAGAAAAGAGGAAAAAAATAAGAAAAACTATTACTTTTTCAAAAGTATGAGTATATTATTAATTATGATAACCATGATTGTGGGCATAGTTTCTGTAGACAATTCATTTCGTCAATTAAATAAAATAGATGATAATATGGCACTTGGATATTGTAAGATAACTAAATCCCTTTATGAAATACATGTATGTGGTGAAAAATTATACATAGATGAAAAAAAAGTTAAAGATAAATATATATCTATAAAAAATAATATTGATATTTTCATAAGGGATGTGCAAAATAAAAATGATTTTTTTCATAAATAAAAATGGATTTTCAAAATTCATTTTTATTTTTATTTTATTTGCCTTTTAAAAATAAATACTAAAATAGTTAGTAAAACTACACCATTTCAATAAATTATGATATAATGATACAGATTTTAAAGAATAAAAGGAGGACTATTAATGGGTAGTAACCGCCAAAAGCAGATACGAAATTTTAGTATTATAGCGCATATTGACCACGGAAAATCTACTTTGGCAGATAGATTAATAGAAAAGACAGGTCTTTTAACGGAAAGGGAAATGAAAGATCAAATACTAGATAGTATGGAACTAGAGAGAGAACGTGGTATTACTATAAAGTTACAAAGTACTAGATTGGTTTACAAGGCCAAAGATGGTGAAGAATATATATTGAATTTAATAGATACACCAGGGCATGTGGATTTTACTTATGAAGTTTCACGAAGTTTAGCAGCTTGTGAGGGAGCTGTATTGGTAGTAGATGCAGCCCAGGGTGTAGAGGCACAAACATTAGCCAATGTATATTTAGCATTAGAACAAGATCTAGAAATAGTTCCTGTTATAAATAAAATAGATTTACCAAGTGCAAGACCAGATGAGATAAAAGAAGAAGTGGAAGACATTATAGGTATAGATGCAAGTAATGCACCTCTTATTTCCGCAAAGGAAGGCTTAAACATAGAAGATGTATTAGAAGCAGTAGTTAAATATGTACCAAGCCCAAGTGGAGATGAGGATGCACCTCTTAAGGCTTTAGTATTTGACTCCTACTATGATAGTTATAAGGGTGTAGTAGCTTACACAAGAGTAAGAGAAGGCAGTGTAAAGCGTGGAGATAAGATTTTAATGATGGCAACAGGCAAAAAATTTGAAGTGACGGAAGTAGGGGTATTTACACCAAGTGCCATGGCTACAGATATATTAAGAGCAGGCGATGTGGGATACATAACTGCTAGTGTTAAAAATGTGGGAGAAGTGGAAGTTGGAGACACTGTAACCCATGCTGATAATCCAACTGATGAACCACTACCAGGATACAAAGAGGTAATTCCAATGGTTTATTGTGGTATTTATCCGGCAGAGGGTGAAAAATATGAAAACGTTCGTGATGCCCTTGAGAAACTTCAAGTTAATGATGCATCTTTAGAATTTGAAGCGGAAACTTCAAATGCATTAGGATTTGGATTTAGATGTGGATTCTTAGGATTACTTCATATGGAAATAATCCAAGAAAGATTAGAAAGAGAATTTAATTTAGGATTAATAACCACATCTCCTAGTGTTATATATAGGGTTACAAAAACTGATGGGGAAGTATTAATGATACAAAATCCTACAAATTTACCTCCAAGGGAAGAGATATCTTTCATGGAAGAGCCCATAGTAGATGCAAAGATTATGATTCCTAATGAGTATGTGGGAAATGTAATGGAACTTTGCCAAGATAGACGTGGAAATATGAAGAATATGGAATATATAGATGAAAGAAGAGTAGCTCTTAATTATGACCTTCCTTTAAATGAGGTAATATATGATTTCTTTGATGCATTAAAATCAAAGACTAGGGGATATGGTTCCCTAGATTACGAGTTAAAGGGATATGAAAGATCTGAACTAGTTAAAATGGATATATTACTTAACAAAGAAGTGGTAGATGCATTTTCTATGATTGTTCATGAATCTAAAGCTGCCTCTAGGGGAAGAATAGTATGTGAAAAATTAAAGGAAGTAATTCCTAGACATATGTTTGCTATACCTATTCAAGCGGCTATTGGAAATAAGGTAATAGCTAGAGAAACTATTAAAGCTATGAGAAAAGACGTATTGGCAAAATGTTATGGTGGAGATATAAGTAGAAAGAAAAAGTTACTTGAAAAGCAAAAAGAAGGTAAGAAGAGAATGCGTCAATTAGGAAATGTTGAAGTTCCTCAGGATGCATTTATGGCCGTATTAAAATATGATGATTCAAAATAGTCACCTTTAGGTGGCTATTTTTATTAAAAAAAGATTAAGGCATATGAAAGGTGTTTATTATGAAAGAAATAGGATTATATATACATATTCCCTTTTGTCACAGTAAATGTTTTTATTGTGATTTTAATTCTCATTCAAATATGGAAGATAGATGGAGTTCCTATGTGGAAGCCATGATTAAAGAATTTCAAATGAAAAAAGAGTTGTTATCTCAGTATATAATAAAATCCATTTTCATAGGTGGAGGAACTCCATCCTTACTTCCAATAACCCAAATGAAGAAAATATTAGATTATATAAATATTAATTTAAAAATGAAAAAAGATTTAGAATTTACAATAGAATCAAATCCAGGAACTCTAGACAGGGAAAAATTAGAATTTTACTTAGAAAGTGGAATAAATAGGATTAGTATGGGATTTCAGGCTTGGCAAGATCATATCCTAAGAGAAATTGGGAGAATTCATACTAAGGATGACTTTGTACAAAATTTTAAGTTGGCCAGGGAAGTGGGCTTTAAAAATATAAATGTGGATTTAATGTTTGGCCTTCCAAATCAGACTATAGAGGAGTGGAGAGAAACATTAGAAAATATAGTTAAGTTAAATCCAGAACATATATCATCTTATAGTTTAAAGATAGAAGATAATACCATATTTGCAAGGAAGTATGATAAAGGCCTATTAAAGTTACCATCGGAAGAAGAAGATAGAAAAATGTATTATTTAGCCAAAGACATATTGACTAAAAATAATTATATTCACTATGAAATATCAAATTTTTCAAAAAATACATATGAAAGTGTACATAATATGATTTATTGGAAAAATCATGAATATATTGGTGTGGGATTAGGTGCCCATTCATACATAAATAAAACTAGAACTTCAAATCTTATAGATATGAATGAATATATTAAAAATTTAAATATTGGGAATGAAATCCATATTGTAGAAGAAGTGAACAGTATGAAGAGTCATATAAGTGAATGTATGTTTTTAGGACTAAGGTTGGTAAAAGGTATAAATATTCATGAACTAAATGAAAAATATAAGGTGGACATTGAAAAAATTTATGAAAAACAAATGAAAAAACTTATAGGTGAAAAGTTGTTAAAAAAAGAGGGGAAATACCTATTTTTAACACCAAAGGGAATTGATCTATCAAATCAAGTATTTATGGAATTTTTAATAGAGTAAAAAAACATATTGACAAATTATTTCATTAATGATAATTTAAAAACATAATAGTTTAGCACTCAATGATAGAGAGTGCTAACAATTAGGGGTGATATTATGGAACTGGAAGAAAGAAAACTGAAAATTCTACAGGCCATAATAAGAGATTTCATAGAAACGGCAGAGCCTGTAGGCTCACGCACACTAGCTAAAAAGTATAATCTAGGAGTGAGTTCTGCTACTATAAGGAATGAAATGTCTGATTTAGAAGATTTAGGATACTTAAGTCAGCCCTATACATCTGCTGGAAGGATTCCATCAGATAAGGCGTATAGGCTATATGTGGATAATATGATTAATGACTTGAAAGTTGATAAGAAGCTTAATAGGGAATTAGAAAAAAAGTATATAAGTAGCATAAGCCAAATGGAACAGGCAATTAGTCAAACGGCTAAATTTATTTCTAAAACTACTAAGCTTACATCTGTGGCCCTATCCCCTCAATTGAGAGAAGGTATATTAAAGGGTGTAAAATTAGTACCTATTGATTCAAGAAGCATATTATTGATTATAGTATCTGAGACAGGAGAAGTGAAAAATACTGTCATAAGAAGTAAAGAACCCTATAATGTAGGCGAGTTAGAACTATTATCTAATGTTTTAGAATCAAAGTTAAAGAATTTAAGGATTGGAGAGATAAATCCCTCCCTAATTAAAATGGTCTATGAGGAAGCCCTAAGGTATACACGAATTGTGGAATCCATATTGCCAGCTTTAATAAGCACTATTGAAGATATGATTAATGTGGAATTATATTTAGAAGGTATTGCAAATATATTTGATTTGCCTGAGTATAATGACATAGAAAAGGCAAAAAAATTCATGAAATTATTAGGAAGAAAAGACAACTTGATAAGTTTGCTTCTCAATTCACAGGAAGCACTTAACATAAAAATAGGTAAAGAAAATGAGTTTGAAGAAATGAAGGAATGTAGTTTAATTACAGCTACTTATAAGTATAAGGGACTTATAATAGGGAAAATTGGAGTAATAGGGCCAACTAGAATGGACTATAACCATATAACATCAGTAGTATCCTGCATAACTAACAGCTTAAGTAAAATATTGAAAGATAATAAATAAATATTGTTTAAGATTAAAAACAAAATAAGCTTAGTCCTTCATTAGGACTAGGTCTTATTCATGAAAATTTTAATTAAATTAAGAAATCAGGTAGGTGAATGGAATGGAGAATATAAATTCTCAAGATCAAGAGGAAATAGAAGAAATAATTGAAGAGGTTAAAGATGAATCTGTAGAAGAAAAGATAGAAGAAGTAGAAAATACTAATAATGAGTTAGAAAAGATTAAGCAGGAGAATGAAGAATTAAATACAAAATATCTAAGAATGACTGCTGATTTTCAAAACTTTAAGAGAAGAGTTGAAAAGGAGAAAAGTGACATATACAAATTGGCAAATGAAAAGTTAATTGTTGATCTATTGCCTATTTTAGATAATTTAGAGAGAGCTATTAATTCTCATAAGGATGAAATAAAAGACGAATCATTTTTCAATGGAATAGATATGATTCTAAAGCAATTTGTTGATATTCTTGGAAAAAATGGTTTAGAAGCCATAGAGGCAGTGGGAAATCAGTTTGATCCAAATTACCATCATGCAGTTATGCAAGATAGTTCAGATGATGTGGAACCTGATACTATCCAAGAGGAATTTCAAAAGGGTTACATATTAAATGAAAAAGTAATACGCCCTAGTATGGTTAAAGTTATTAAATAAAATTTTAAAATTTATATATATATTGAAGGAGGAGATTTAAAATGGGTAAAGTAATAGGTATCGATTTAGGTACAACTAACTCATGTGTAGCAGTTTTAGAAGGTGGAGAACCAGTAGTTATTCCTAATGCAGAGGGAAATAGAACTACTCCTTCTATAGTGGCATTCTCAAAAAATGGAGAAAGATTAGTAGGAGAAACTGCAAAAAGACAAGCAATAACAAATCCAGAAAGAACAATAATGTCAATAAAAAGACATATGGGAACAGACTATAAAGTTGAAATAGATGGAAAAGAATATAGTCCACAAGAAATATCAGCTATGATTCTTTCAAAGTTAAAGGCCGATGCAGAGAGTTACTTAGGTGAAAAGGTAACTGAGGCTGTTATTACAGTTCCTGCTTACTTTACAGATAGTCAAAGACAAGCAACTAAGGATGCTGGTAAAATAGCAGGTCTTGAAGTAAAGAGAATAATAAATGAGCCAACGGCAGCGTCCCTTGCTTATGGATTAGATAAGGAAACGGATCATCACAAGATTATGGTATTTGACCTAGGTGGTGGAACATTCGACGTGTCGGCATTGGAACTTGGAGATGGAGTATTTGAAGTTCTTGCTACTAATGGAAATAACCATTTAGGTGGAGATGACTTTGATGAGGCTGTAATGAACTTCTTAGCAGAGTCATTCATGAAGGAACATGGAGTAGATTTAAGAAAAGATAAAATGTCTTTACAAAGATTAAAAGAAGCTGCAGAAAAGGCTAAGAAGGAATTATCTAGTGCTCAAAGTACTAATATTAATTTACCTTTTATTACAGCAACTGCAGAAGGTCCACTTCATTTAAATATGGATTTAACAAGAGCTAAATTCAACCAATTAACATCAGTTTTAGTAGAAAATACTATGGAACCTACTAAGAAAGCTTTAGCTGATGGAAACTTAAGCTCTGCAGATATTGAGAAGGTAATTTTAGTTGGAGGTTCAACTAGAATTCCAGCAGTTCAAGATGAAGTTAAAAAACTTACTGGAAAGGACCCACATAAGGGGGTTAATCCAGACGAGTGTGTTGCACTTGGAGCTGCTATTCAAGCGGGAGTATTAACGGGAGAAGTTAAGGATGTATTACTATTAGACGTAACTCCTTTATCTTTAGGTATTGAAACTTTAGGTGGAGTATTTACTAAGCTTATTGAAAGAAATACTACTATTCCTACAAAGAAGAGCCAAGTATTCTCTACAGCAGCAGACAATCAACCATCTGTTGATATTCACGTATTACAAGGTGAAAGACAAATGGCAGGAGACAACACTACATTAGGAAGATTCCAATTAGATGGAATTATGCCAGCACCAAGGGGAATTCCTCAAATAGAAGTAACTTTTGATATTGATGCTAATGGTATAGTTAATGTTAGTGCAAAGGATAAGGGAACTGGAAAAGAGCAAAAGATCACTATTTCAGCATCAACTAATTTAAGCGATGAAGAAATAGAACAAAAGGTAAGAGATGCAGAAAAATTTGCTGAAGAAGACAAGAAAATTAAAGAAGCTATAGAGTCAAGAAATAAGGCTGATTCATTAGCTTATGAAACGGAAAAGACATTAAAAGAAGTTGGAGACAAGATTAGTGCCGAGGAAAAAGCTAAAGTAGAGGCAGCTTTAGAAACTCTAAAGAAATCTTTAGAGGGAGATGATATAGAAGCTATCAATAAGGCTACAGAGGAATTAACTACTGAGTTCCATGCCATATCACAAAAAATGTATGAGCAAGCAGCTCAAGCTCAAGGTGGAGCAGAAGGTCAACCAGGAGCTAATCCACAAGATGATAATGTGGTAGATGCAGACTACGAAGTAGTAGATGAAGATAAGTAATTTAGATTGTTAAACCTAGGGCACCCTTAAATGGGTGCCTTCAGATTGTATAGAAGTATAGATTTCTGGCGTATAAACTTGCTTTATGTGAGCCTATTTCAGGAAAATATATTGAAAATCTTTTCCACCCAAGTCCTTGTCACAAGCGAAAGTGTGAATCTTCGTATATAGGTTCATGTGTCATGTTGGAGTAGCATAGGATGTTGTGACGTTCCAGGGTTCCAAAGATTT
>NZ_JAOART010000031.1 GCF_025210435.1 Anaeromicrobium sp. | reverse complement strand
TTAGGTTAGAGTAAGTTTTAGTTTTCTTAATCTCCTTCCCATTTTTGTCTGCTCCTAAGCTGTAGACGATTTTGAATTTTGTTGATTTGTTTTGTAATGTTACTGCCATATTTATCATCTCCCTTCACTTATATAGATATAGTGAGTAGGAGTTTTTGGACAAAAAAATAAAACCTTTTTTGAAGGTTCTTTTAGTAATATAATTAATAGGTTATTAAGTTGTGGTAAAGCCTCATATAATAGATCTTACACTTCTAAAAAAAGCTATTGATGAAATTCACCAATAGCCCTAATACTACTTCCTATTCTTATCTAATATCTCTATCCAATAACCATCTGGATCTTCTAAGAAATATAGATTCATCTTTGTATTTTCATAACAAATCCATCCATTTTCCTTATGATGCTTATAAGCTCCCTCATAATCATCTACCCTAAATGCCAAATGAAACTCATTGTCGCCTAGGTTGTATGGTCTATCCCATTCCTTTAACCAAGTAAGCTCTAATTTATGATTAGTCTCTCCATCTCCTAAAAATACTAATATGTAACTACCATCAGAAGCTTCCTTTCTCTTCACTTCCTCTAGACCTAAAGCATCCTTATAAAATTTTAAACTTTTCTCTAGGTCTAACACATTTATATTATTGTGACAAAATGTAAATTTCATTTAAAAACCCCTCCTAAAATATTTTCTATAAAAATTATATACTAATTTCATCTCTCTAAAAAGATAAAAATTATTTTAAGAAATATATAGTTTTGCCAATCTAAGGCTTTCCCTATAAAGTAACTTATCTATGAAGGAAATAATTAAAAATTTTTGTGATTGTGTAGCGTCACAACATCCTATGGATATAGATTTATTGGTTTTAAATTTGTTTTATACAGTAACTTGCCTATAAGGGAAAATATTGAAAATTTTTGGAACCCTGGAACGTCACAACATCCTATGCTACTCCAACATGACACATGAACCTATATACGAAGATTCACACTTTCGCTTGTGACAAGGACTTGGGTGGAAAAGATTTTCTATATATTTTCCTGAAATAGGCCCGCATAAAGCAAGTTTATACACCAGAAATCTATAGTTAACATGAAACGTAAACCTAGCTTTTCAATGAACAAATCTAAAAAAAAATATTTTTTCAAAAATTGTGTTTATTCACATTTTTCCTGGGTATATTATTATTAACACAGAAAAGGAGGCTGTAGACAAACTAAAAAATAATTATTCCTAACAAAAACCGATTTGAAAAATTATAACTAAAGGGAGGTAATAAGGGTATTTAAAAATTTCTTCATAATAAAATTATTAAGTCAAGGGAGTGATTCCACCAAAATATGGATATTGAATTAGTTACTTAAAGGCAATCCTAAAAATATGATTAGATATTTAGGATTGCCTTTTAAAATTTTATTTATTCATACAACACTTTTTATATTTCCTTCCACTACCACATGGACAGACATCATTTCTTCCTACTTTTTCTTCCACCTCTACAGGCTTTTTCTTAAATGCATCAGCAGGAGTATTTCCCTTTAATGCCCATAGCCTAGTATTATTGTTTAATTTAAATATATTATCTGTAAGCTTATTTTTATCCTTATTAGTCTTTATATGGATGAACTTTTCCACAAGCTTCATTATCTTATCTGCTGCGTAGTTGTATTGTAACATAATAACTAATTCCTTAAAGAACATATTAAATTCATTTTCATCAACTTTACTTTTATCCTTTAAGTAATCATATACTTCTAATTGCTCACTAGATAAAATCTGTCCATTATTTGCACCAGCTATGATAGCATCCTTAAGGGGAACTTTATAATAGTCTACAGTCTGATAGTTTACCCTTTCATCCATTATATTCTTAATGAAAGTTATATTTCTTAAACTGAATATGTTGTGGATTAATTCTAATTTGTCACTATATTGTCCACAATTTTCTATGAATCTACCCACATTTTCATATCCCACGTCATACTTACTAATAATCTTTTCTAAGTCTTCCACATATGTAACTCCATAGTATTGCATCAATCCATTTATTATCTTAAATAACTCATCATTTTCCCTTATAACCTTTAATACTTCCTCTTTAACTAAAACCTCTTTTAAAGTAACCATTATATCTGCTGGTATAACTAACTTTAACTCATCAAGGCAAGTTTCTACAGGTATTAATATACCTAACTTTTTAAAGTAAGTTAAATATGGAGCTTCTTTAGATATGATCTGGCCACCATTATCCATTATATCCTTTAATTTTAATAGGATATCTCCTTGAAGTAACTTCATCTTTTCTTCTAATTGATTAGGTATTTCTTCACTGATTAATTTAGCTAAATCAGTTTTATTTAACTTACTAGCACCCTTTATATCATAGGATTTTCTTATTTCAGTTAAATCTGTTTTAGTCATATTTTTTAAATATTCGTTTAAAGATTCTATCTTTTCCTCAGAAGATTGAATATTTTCCCTTAGTTCCTTAGATACTTGTTCAAATACTTCTGCCAATCCTAGGTCTTCAAATATGGTCTTAGCCAACTTTAAATCCGTTAACACGTTCATTCCGCCCTTTAGATTTTTAACTAAAGCCTTCATATCCTCTTTTAGTTTGTATTCTACAGCTCCAATACCATAGTATGCTCTAGCCTTTACTGCCTTTTCATAGGGACTTTCACTTGCATTTTTTTGTGCAACCTTGTAGTATTCCTTTGCTCTTTTATATTCTCCTGATTTAAAACAAAGGCTTCCTAGGTAATAGTTGGCAAGGGGATCTGTATCCTTTAATTCTACAGATTTTTCTAAGTGATCTTTTGCTTCAGCTAGATTTTTATCTTCCTTTAATATACCTATTTCAAATTCTGTATAATAGCTAAGGGGATATTCCTTTAATACCTCATAGTCATTTAATAGACCTTCTTCATTTTGTGCCTCTAAATTAAGTAAAAAATCAAGAAAATAAGCCGCCCATTTTAAATCTAAATTTTCTTCATTTTCATCAATATAACTTATTACATACTCCTTTGTATTATCTGCATAAGCAGATCTTTCAACAATGTCCTTTATCTTTTGGATACAATTTTCATCATTTAATTTCATTCCAAATTCTTTTTCTATTTTCTTTAATACGTACATGGCATATCATACCTACTCTCTTTTTTGTTTTATCTTTGGTTTTAAATCCCCACTCGTTAGCATAAAAAACTATTGTAGTTCTTCATGACCTAAAAAATACGCAACTGAAACTATTATATCAAAATACAAGGCTTTTTTAAAATAAAAACCTTATTTTTTTCCACAATTCTATAATATCAAAGAATCATTGAAAAAAATGGAAAATAGTGTTACCCTACCTATATAAATAAAATATTTTTAGGAGGGCAACCATGTACAAAAGATTATTCATATTTATTAGTATTTTTAATGCTATAACAGGGGCTACCCTATTTTTTACCTCATCTAAAATAATCATATTTTCATGTGGATTCCTATGTAATTTAGGAATTGTATACTATATTTTAAATAGTAATAATAAACAAATCCTACTACACAAGGAAAACTTATCCTCTAATAATAAAAAACATATTAATTCTAATGTCTTTACCCTATCTGAAGATATGAGTTTTCATATTCATCATCTTTTATGGATTGCTGAGAATAATGTAAATGAATTCAAAAAAATAGTAGCTTTATTTTATGAAATTGAAGAAAATAGTGAATTAAATGGAGCAAGTATTGAAGAGATAAATTCTAATATTGATAGTTTAGTTTCTGAATTAAATCATTTAAATAAAAATGTACTTCATTTAGATGAAGCTTCTTCTAAATCAACAAATATAATAAAAGAGAATAAGGACATATTAGAGGGGATTTTCAATTATATGAACGTCCTATCTAACCATGTGGAAGAAGCTGCTGAGAATAATAATTCCTTAAGCCAATACTCTGCTCAAATTAATAATATTTTAGATTATATAAAAAATCTATCTAATCAAACAAATCTATTAGCTTTAAATGCATCTATAGAAGCGGCCCGTGCTGGTGAATCAGGGAGGGGATTTATGGTTGTGGCAGATGAAATTAGAAAACTATCCCTTGAGACGGATAATGCCACACTTCAAATTGAGTCTTTTATAAAAAATATAGTAACTAGTATTAATAAATCCCATAAATCCATGGAAAATTGTATAAATACTATAGAAAAGTCCCAGGGAATAATAGGTGATTCCTCTAATGCCCTAGAATCTATTAATAGTATATTTGAAAATATTAAATCTAATATAGAAAAATTAAGAAATATCTCTGAAAATCAATTAAAAAGCTCCACGGAAATAGAAATGGCATCTGCCCAGGTGGCTACAGCCATAGAAGATACTTCTTTTAAAGTTCATAACCTAATATCAATTGTAAATACTCAAAAAAATAATAATGATGAAATGATTGATTTTAGTAAAAAATTAAGTTATGCCTCCGATGAGTTTCAAAAAAACATAGTAGGTCTTAAGGGTCACGATGAAATAATATTTGGAGTAAATCCCTTTACTTCTCCTGAAAATATAAAAAATATGTATTTACCTATTTTAGATAGAGTATTTACTCCCCTTGGCCTTAAGGTAAGGACCATGATAGTTAAGGATTATGAATCCTTAAGTGAATGTATTAAGGATAAAATCATTGACATAGGTTGGTTCTCTCCACTAGCTTATGTTAATGCAAAAAATGAAAGTCCTATTATTCCCTTAGTTACTCCTAAGGTAAATAATAAGGCATCTTATAATGGATATATTATAACTAGAAAAGACAGTAAAATAAAAAATCTTAATGATTTAAGAAACGTACATTTTGGATATGTGGACAAGAAAAGTGCATCTGGTTATCTTTATGCATATAATCTTTTAAAATCACAAAACCTAAATCCAGATAGGCTATTTGAAAAGACCTCCTTTGCAGGAAGTCATGATAATGTTATAAAGGGTGTTTTATCTGGTACTTTAGATGCAGGGGCCACATATAACGAAGCTATAGATATGGCTAGAAATGCTGGTTTAAATGTGGATGACCTACACATGATAGCTAAAACTAAGGATATTCCTAAGGATGCCATTGCTGCACGGGAAGATTTAGATCCCCATTTAATAGATAATATAAAAAATGAATTTTCCAAATTTAATAAAAATGGTATTAATACTCCTGTAGATGGATTTGAAATTACTAATGATGAAAAATATGACGTAATAAGAGAAATCATGTAAGTAAGAAGAAATTAACAATTGTTCCTATGTATGTTATACTTTCAATAGTGTTATTCCTTGAATACCTAAGGATATAGTGGGTATATATATAGTGGGAATTATTAACAATTAGGAGGTACGAAAATGATTAGTGAAAAATTGATAAAGGAATTAAATGAACAGATTAAATACGAGTTCTTTTCAGCTAATTTTTATTTAGCAATGGCAGCTTATTGTGATAATGAGGATTTACCTGGATTTGCTAACTTCTTCAAAGTTCAAGCAGAAGAAGAAAGATTCCATGCTATGAAGTTTTATGAGTATATTGTGGAAAGGGGTGGAAGAGTTAATATTACTGCCCTTGATGGTCCTGAAAATGAATTTAGCTCTATGCTAGATGTATTTGAGAAGGGATTAGCCCATGAAAACTTTGTTACTAAAAGAATATATGGATTAATGGACCTGGCTACAGAAGAAAAGGAACATGCTACTATTAGTTTCTTAAAGTGGTTCATTGATGAGCAAGTGGAAGAAGAAGCTACTTTCGGTGCTTTAGTTAAAAAGTTAAAGAGAATAGAAGAAAACTCTAATGCCATGTATATGCTAGATACAGAACTGGCTGCTAGAGTATTCACACCACCTACAAATGCATAATAAAGAGAAGGCCTAGGCCTTCTCTTTTATTTCTTTTAAATTAGTTTTTTCTTTTACTCCATATGACCTAGATATGATATAAGTAAGAATAATTGCCACTATTACCCTTATGGATACTAGTATCCAACCATTTGCCCCTAGGGCAATGAATAGTCCTGAATCCTCCACCACTGCATGGCAGGTAATTAAGAATACTACTACTAGGAAAGTATCCTTCTTACTCATATTTCCACTTTCAGCACTTTCTATAATAACTCCAGCACCATAGGATATCCCTATGAAAAAACCTACTAACAGTGGGAATATGGAGTTTTCTGATATGTTAAAAAATCTACTTATAAATGATAATTTCTTAGCCATCTTGTCTAATATTTTATAGTCCTTTAGAAGTTGTAGTATTACCATTATGGGAACTATTATACAAGTCATCTTTATTAGAGATCTCACTAGACCCATCAAATCATTTTGTAATAATTCTAACATAATGCTCCTCCTAACTGACCTACTAGTATTCCAAATACTATGGCAAGGCCTACTCTAATACCTACCACATGGGATACTTTAGCATTTAATTTAGTAGTAACAGCCGTCTCCACTAACATGGAATGGGAAAAGGAAAGCATTACGGCTATGGTAGTTATTTGCATAGGCGTTAAATCTATGGCTCCCATGGCTGCTGTACCTGCATATAGATTTACTAAATTACCAAATACTAGTGGTAATACTGCCTCTCCTGGTAGATTAAATATCTTCATAAAGGGCCTGAATATATTGGCCACAAAATTTAGTACAGGTGTATATTTTAGTATGGTTACTATTACATATACGGGAATCACTATTTTTGCCAAGGTCCAAGTAGTGTGTAGTCCCTTTTTTATCCCTTTACTTACTGAAGTAAAAAACATACTATCCCCCCTTAGTATTTAAAGAAAGAGATATCATAAAATGATATCTCTTAAGTTCTTTAGAATTCTGCCGTCTTAACAGTTCTTGGGAATGATACAACGTCTCTAATGTTACTTATTCCTGTTAAGTACATGATCACTCTCTCAAATCCTAAACCAAATCCAGCATGTCTAGTTCCACCATATTTTCTTAATTCTAAATACCACCAGTAATCATCCTTGTGAAGTCCCATTTCTTCAATTCTAGACTCAAGTACGTCTAGTCTTTCTTCCCTTTGACTTCCTCCGATGATTTCTCCTACACCTGGAACTAATAGGTCCATGGCTGCAACAGTTTTATTATCTTCATTCATTCTCATGTAGAATGCTTTAATGTCCTTTGGATAGTCTGTTACGAATACTGGCTTTTTATAAACTTCTTCTGTAATATATCTTTCATGTTCCGTTTGAAGGTCACAACCCCACTCTACTGGGAATTCAAATTCCTTCTTAGCATCCTTTAGTATTTCTATTGCTTTAGTATAAGTAATCTTTTCAAAGTCAGAACTTACAATATTGTTTAATCTCTCTAATAATCCCTTATCAATGAACTTGCTAAAGAACTCCATTTCTTCTGGAGCATTTTCAAGTACATAGTTTATAATGTACTTAATCATGTCTTCTGCTAATTCCATATTATCTGCTAAATCTGCGAATGCAATCTCAGGCTCAATCATCCAAAACTCTGCTGCATGTCTTGCCGTATTAGAGTTTTCTGCCCTAAATGTTGGTCCAAAAGTATAGATATTTCTAAATGCTAATGCATAGGCTTCCCCTTGTAATTGTCCACTAACTGTTAAGTTAGTTTCCTTACCAAAGAAGTCTTTAGTCGTATCAATTTGTCCTTCTTCGTTCTTAGGTACATTATTTAAGTCTAGTGTAGTTATTCTAAACATTTCTCCTGCACCTTCACAGTCACTTCCAGTTATGATTGGAGTGTGTACATATACAAACCCTCTTTCTTGGAAGAATTGGTGAATTGCAAAAGCTGCCAATGAACGAACTCTAAATACAGCTGAGAAAGTATTACTTCTTGGTCTTAAGTGAGCTATACTTCTTAAGAACTCAAAGGAGTGTCTTTTCTTTTGAAGTGGATACTCCTTTTGAGAATGACCTTCTACTTCAATACTAGTAGCTTTAATTTCAAAGGCTTGCTTAGATCCTGGAGTAAGGACTAATTTACCCTTTATTATAAGGGCCGTACTGATTCCAAATTTTGAAACCTCTTTAAAGTTTTCTAAGTTTTCTTCGAACACAACTTGTAAATTCTTAAAGAAAGTTCCATCGTTTAATTCAATAAATCCAAAGGCTTTAGATGCCCTTAGGGTTCTGATCCATCCCTCTACTTGAATTTCTTTGTCTGCATATTGCTCTGGATGTCTATAAATATCTTTAATGTATGCTTTATCCATGTTTTTTTCCCTCCTAAACTATACAAAAAAACCCTTCGTCTCTAGGGACGAAAGGTTAGATTTTCCGCGGTACCACCCGTAATTACCATAAGGTCTCTTAATCTTTAACGACATTAGCCGTCTAATCCTACTCTCTTATAGATTTCAGTTAGAAACTCAGAGATGTTCTTCACCATAAGCTTCGTACGGAGCTTTCACCATCCTCCATTCGCTTTAACTACCCCTTATGAATACTCTTCTCTTCACAGTTTTTAAATATGAAAATTTACTACTCCTATTATAATATTTACACAATAATCTGTCAAAGTTTTTATTAGTTTGTGAGTATATTTCTCCTATTATACACTTTTCATATACCTAAGCAACTTCCTTATGAGATTCTTTTAAATATTCTACAAATACTTCTACTACTTCCCTATCAAATTGGCCATCCATATTTTTTATTAATTCTTCTATGGCCTCTTCTATAGTAAGGGGGATTTTTCTATAGGATCTTTTGGATGTCATGGCATCGTAAGCATCTGCCACAGCAACTATTTTTGATAATTTATAAATCTCTCCTCCCTTAAGTCCATTAGGATATCCTCTACCATCTATTCTTTCATGATGTTCATAGACTATTCTCTTAGCTTCACTAAATTCCTTAATATCCTCTATTATTCCATAACCTATTTGGGGATGACCCTTTATTACTTCATATTCATCATCTGTAAATCTACCATCCTTATTTAAGATTTTCTCAGCTATTCCTATTTTTCCTATATCATGAAGTATACTTCCATATTTCAAATCCATAATTTCCTTTTGGCTCAAATTCATTTTCTTAGCAATGGATACGGAATAGTCCTTTACCCTACTACAATGTCCCCTTAGGTATTCATCCTTGGCATCTATGGCATTTACTAGTACAGATATGAGATTTACCGTATTTTCTTGATTTTTCTCAAGTAAATCATTTAATTCATCATTCATGGCCTTAGTTTGTTCATACAAAGCACTTATTTCTTCATTTTTATGGATAATATTAGAGTTTTGTTCCCTTAGTATTCTTTCCTTTTCTTCCCTTTCTTTCCTTAACTGATTTATGTGATCAAGCATTTTATTTAAGTTTTTACAAACTATTCTAATCTCATCATTATAATTTGTATTTGCCCTCACATTAAAATTGCCTTCTGTTACACTTTCAGTTACATTTACCAAATCCTCTATGGGTTTTGAAATATTATTTACACATTTTAAACTAAAACATATTACTAATATGATTAAGAGAAAGGATACTCCTATCATTTTCATAATAATATTCCATAATTGTGCCCTTGGCCAAGTTTCATCATAAAGAACTATAAAACCTGTGAGTATACCATTTTCACAATATGGTACATGTTCATAGAAAGCATTATCCCTCTTTACCTCTATAATTCTATTTTCTTCAATAGCTTTTTTTAATTCAGAGCTATTTCTTCCTCTTTTTAATTGACCATCCCTATTATCTATATACAAATGTCCATACTCATCATATAATCTTATGTCCTTCACAAATTTATTTTCTTCAATCACATCCTCTACAAAGGCTATCATCCCCTCTTCACATAAAAGCTTATTTACCTTTGACATATCTGTACTCAATTCAATAATATATTTTTTATCCCTTGTAGGTAAATACATATACCTTCTAATATGTTCAGAATTAAGGGTTTTTACACTTCTGTCCATATACAGATTCCCATCATCTCTTATTTTATTTAAAGTCTCAATAAATTTAGGGTATTTATTAAAATCTAATCCTACTTCTTCTTTAATAGTGCTTTCTTTTATAATATTATCCTCATCTATTATATATAGATCTATGTCAGGATATTTAGATTTAAATTTTTCTAAGTCCATACTATTAAATGCATCTTCTCCCTTTTCTTCATATAATTTGTTCACATATGATCCTATTTTTACAACTCTATTTTCTGTTTCCTTTTCTCCTAAAAGATACATTTTATCCACATATTCAAATCTATTTAATATTTCCCTAGTTAAGGACTTTTTTTCATATTCAAATATTTCTTCACTCAGTTTATTAATATATGCATATCCACCTATAATCATTATTAAAGTTAAAGCAGTTATTAAACCTATACATAAAAGACACAATTTTACCCTATATCTGAATATATATTTTTTAGACATTTGATACTCCTCTTTGAAAGAATTTTTTTAATTCAATTATGTATTTTCAACTTTTTCTGACAAAATCCTTCTTGTTTTCTAATAAAATTTGGATATTTTTACTAATATGTTAAATAATTGAAAAAAATCCTACACAATAACTTGCCTAGGAAGGTAACTATTTTAATTTCTAGGAATCTGGAGCATCACTATACCTTATACAAAAAAAAGAAGCAGAATAAATCTGCTCCTTCATTATCTTATTGGACAAGCTCCACCTTCACAACCTTCTGTACCTATATCTAATTCCACTTCTTCCTTTTCATACTTTCCTAATAGGGAAGGTATAAATGGCTTCATTTCCTTAACTCTTCTTTCATATTCTTCCTGATCAATAGATTCATATGGAAGTAACTTATAAAAATTATCATCTAATGATAAGAATGAAATGGCAACCACATGATCCCAATTATTCCAAATCCAATCTTCCACTTCTTCCCATTCATAATTTCTAACATGAACAGTTATGGAACAATTATGATCCACATAGTTTTCCATGAACAACTTATAATTTTCCAATTGCTCTATGGCACTTACATCATATTTTGTTTTTCCCTCTGGAGCCTTTACTGGAAACTCTACCACTTTAGTAGTACACGTTTCCCATTCCTGTCCCACTTCTGGAAATACAGGATAATCTAACTCTTCACATACTTTAACCAATGGATCATCTGAACTTATTCTCACCCTTCTTATGTAATATGGAGAATGTGAATAATGTACTCCACTAGAAACAGTCGGTAATTGACTTAATGTTCCCTCTGGCTTCACAGTAGTTATGAGTATTGGTTCATTCTTACCTATTTCATTTGCATATACATGAGCCGTTTCCCCAGCAACGTCCCTTAACTTCCTTAAAATTTCTGCCTGGTCATCCCTATTAATATCCGTGGAATTAACCATATCTTGCCATCCAGTTAAAGAACATCCTAATAATTTGTCCCTTTGTTGTACCCTGTCCCAATGAGGTAGTTCTAACTCTACACAAGTCATCCTATAGGCAGCCCTTACAGATAATCTTTGTGCTTCAAGTAATCCATCTATATCTAATTTGCCATTGTCATCCACAAAGGCAAATACATTTATTGTAGTAAGATTACATAATCCTTGAGAATCCAATAATATTTCTCCGCAGGGATTTACTCCATTCATATTAGGTCTTCTCTTAAGTCCTGCTTCTTCATTTATCCATCCAGGTTCTCCTGAATATCTCATTCTCTCCATTTGCCAATGTAATTTTTCACGTGTTGGCTTTTCCCTATAGTAAATGGAGTTATTACTCATCTGTCTATGAATAATATTCTTATCTACTATCCACTGGCCGTCTATTTGCTTATATAAGTCAGATTTAGCATCAATACACTCTTTATCATCAGCATCAATTAAAACCATCTCTGCTGTCCTTCTAACGCCACCTACTACTACATTTTCACCTATAATATTAGCTATATCTAAACAGTCCACAGGATGTAATTTCACCTTCTTAGAATCATCCCTAGAACCCCTTTTCTTCATTATCTTATCAATTTTGAAAAACATGTTCTTTAAACTGGAATGACCACTTGCCGTTCCACCAAAAGTTTTTAATTTTTCTCCCTTTGGCCTTACATGATCATAGTCAACAATTATGGTCTTTACATTTCTATATTCATTGGAGTATAGTAATTTAAAGAAGAAATCTAAGCTTTGAGTCCAACCTTCCTTACTATCTCCCACAGTGATTTTTACCGTATTATTATGGAAAAATTCTAAGCTCGTACTATCTTCCCTTTCATTTTTTCCTATTGGCATATAATCCTTGTGAATAAGCTCATAATCTGTTCTAATTTTAGGTAATGTTTCCACATCACTTTTTAAAACGCGAACCCCCACACCTGAACCTACCATTAATAAGTAAAATAGATCCTTAAAGGATTCAAATCCTTCTATTACTAAGAAAGAACAATTGTAATTAGCCATAGGATAATTTTTCGCAACAGGGGTATTTCCTACCCAAAAGGTCCTTCCAGATAAAAATTGTCTAAGGTTATATATATTATGAAAAAGCCTTTGGGCTTCTTCTTTAGTAGTAGGTACCAAACTACAATTATACTCTACTGCACGTCTTACTGTTTCCCACCAATATTCTCTTCTTCTATCTTCCTTTAACCATCTAGAATAGGTTCTATAATATACAAAATTCCCAAGTTGCTTCATAGGGCTAGGCTTATGCTTGTATTCACTTATAAACTCATCACTTAACAATCTCTTCCCAGATCCTCTCTTCTTCCTTCTCTTATTGTGCTCATTCCTATATATAATATATGCTTTAGCCACATCTCTTCTATCAGAAGTCATTAATAAATCTTCTACCACATCTTGTATAATTTCCACATGAACCGCATTATTTTCATTAGATAATTTTTCTTTTATAAGAATACTTATCTTCTTACTCAAATGGTTATCCACACCATCTTTAGTTTCATACATGGCCCTTTCAATGGCATTTATTATTTTAGTGGAGTCAAAGTCTACAATCTTTCCATTTCTCTTAACAACCTTTATCATACATATCCTCCATTACTATATTTTGTATTTCACCTTTTTGAAATGCACAATATATTGTATCAGAAGGTTTTTTCCTTGTCAAAAGTTTGTAAGCCCATTTTCTTTTATAATTAATAGGTTTTCTTATGGTTTTATGAATTAATCTCCATTTCTTATAGAAAAATACTTATTTTAAAATTTTCACCTTGACTTTCTATAACATAGTGTTAATAAAAACCCTTTATAGTTGTGTATAAGTTTTTATATTTGAAATAATATCCACAGGATTTTTTATTTACTCACATTTATGTACAAAATTGAAAATAGATGGCTCATCTGCCATCTACTTTTTTATTATATTTATAATTTCTTTAATAGTATCTTCTACATATTCGCCTTTTCTATATTTTCTTTTAGTAACTATTATTTCTGGTTGTGTTCCATTTTCCTCTATATTCTTAACAATTAATGGTTTCTCAATAAAAGCACCTATTCTATTAAAGTTCTCATCCATGAATACAAAGGTTGGAATTTTAGTTTTTCCTCCTACCTTATATTCTTCTAAATAGGGTTCATTCCCTTCCCGTGGTATAATACTTAAATTGAAATTAGGATTTTCATCAGAAATCTTTTGCAATACAGGAACATTTATCATACAATCTGGACACCATATCTCAGCAAACACTAATGCATTCACTTTTTTATCTATAGATTTTATCATACTCTTAATAATATCTTGTATCTGTGCATTATTATATATCTCTAAAGTTTTTTCTTTATGAGTATCTTTATCTTGATTTACAAACTCTATAAAGGAAACTCCTTTTTCAAAAAGTTGCTTCATATCCATAGAGACATTCCCCCCTTATCTTTTAAATAAGTATATACCATGAAGGTTAATGTATTCAAGTGTATATTTTATTATATACTTATTAATAAAGATATATTCTAACTATAATATCCTTTTACAAATATTAATAAAAACAAAAAAACTATTTAGCAACGTCCTACTCTCCCAGGCAGTTACCCACCAAGTACCATCGGCGCAAAGGGGCTTAACTTCTGTGTTCGGTATGGGAACAGGTGTATCTCCCTTGCTATAGTCACTAAATAGTTTTGTTCAATACTAAGAAACTTCATGTTTCTTAGCTTCCTTTAATTCCTTTAAGAATTAAATAATGTGTAACAATGCTGGTCAAGTCCTCGACCTATTAGTATCCATCAGCTACAAGTATTACTACTCTTACACCTAGGACCTATCAACCAGATAAACTCACTGGGCTCTTACTGGATTATTCCATGGGAAATCTAATCTTAAGGGGGGCTGCGCGCTTAGATGCCTTCAGCGCTTATCCCGTCCGTACTTAGCTACCCAGCCATGCCACTGGCGTGACAACTGGTACACCATAGGTA
>NZ_JAOART010000030.1 GCF_025210435.1 Anaeromicrobium sp. | reverse complement strand
CAATATCTGTCGCTTTCATGCTAGAATTACAAATCTCATTATATTTCTTTAACAAATCTAACTCATTGATATTCTCATATTCATTGTAGAGAACAAAACTTAAAAATTGATTTACACTATTGTTACTGCTATCCTCAATATTTTTTACTTTTTCTTTTCTAAACTTTGAAAAAAATCCCATACTCTTAAACTCCTTTCAACAAACTCACCAATACTTTTATATAACGTTCTTGCTATGTTGCGACGTTCCGAGTGTATTTTGCGGAATGTCTGAAAATAGTATGTTAGGTGATGGAACCAATTGTTCCCCTCAACATACCTCAACATATTCTTTAGGTATAATGAAATGTTTCATTAATATTATAGTATTTATTCTTAATTATCGCAGAAACGTTCTAAATATTCTTCATACTGGTCACGCGTCCAATAAAAATGATATTCTCTCTTATCATTCTGAATTTCTTTATCAATATCAATGGAGTTAAGCCAATCAGTAATTGTATATCTATCTCTTATACAGTCAATTACAGCTTCTATATCTGATGGAAAACATCTTATTGGAAAAGTATCCATCCCTCTTGTTTGAAAGCAACCTAAAAAATATGAATTAGAGTAATACTCAATCCCATTTGGATAATGAATCAATTTTGGTATATATCCTAAAATTAATTGATATAAACTATCATCTCTAGATTCTACTCCTACAACCAGACTTAATATTTTGAAGTTTATAGAATCAATTGTTTCTTCGCGAATAATCAAATTATTATAATACTTTATAAATGTATTTTTATGCATTTCTTCAGTTAGCATATCTGAAATATCATCCCAAAATTTAATTTCTATATGAAATCCACTTTTATGAAAATTTTCGCAATCTAAAGCAATAACTTCTTTCTGAATAAAAGTATCTCTAGGTGCAGTAGTCATAATAATATATTCCTTGAGTTCTTGTGAGAAATTTTTAGCTTTATTTACTTCTTCTTTAATTTCTTTTAAAAAACTAGTTCTAAATTTTTTATCACCAATTTCCGCCTTACTCTTTACTTTGCACTGTATTCCTATCAAATGATTATTTTCATCATATCCATATATATCAACTCCATCTTGAAATAATCCTGGTCTACCTACTTTTTGAATTCTTTTTAAATATCGTTTATATAAATCTAATGCTAAATTTTCAAATTTAAAACTATCTGTAATTTCTGGAATCTTTATATAGTCATACATAATAATTTACTCCTTAAATTAATTTTCATTTCGACTTAATCATATTATTCATAATGTTCATACGGTTATAATTAAGAACCTATTCAATTCTGTCACCTAACTACTCATTTCACGAACTAGTTTCGCTATTTATTTATATAAGGATGGATTAGCGAAACTAGTTCGTGAATATCAACTTATCTTAAAACCCTAGGTTTATATATTGATTGTTTTAAAGCCTATTCCATATAACTCCTATTTCTATTTACAGATATATCCATATTATAACACAATTCCTCATTTATCTATATTACTTATATATGCTTTACAACCTTTCTTACTACTGAAAAAACGAACTAATAATTTTAATTATCAGTCCTCTTTACTCACCTATATCTTTTATATTACATCATGCATATCAACATAATTTAATGAACAAAATCACTTGGATAGCTCTTATGCTTAATGATTCCATACTCTAGCATTAATTCCTGGGTTAGATATTTGACCCCTTTGCAATGTAAATCTCCCACACCTTCGCTAATTAATTCATAGGTTTCAGACGTATAAAAATATTCCATACTCTCATCTAATTCCTTACCAGTTTCCTTTGAAAATTCAAGTATTATATCTTTATATAAAGATTGTAGTAATATTTTATTAGCTTCCATCATCACACTTCTTTACTTTCTTCAAATTTCAAATATTTATCTATAATTTCTTGGTTGATAATACAAATCTGATGATTAGGCTTATAATACTGTAACCTTTTAAGAGCTTCATCTTTACCAATTAGCTGATCTTTATAAAGTTCTATTGTATTATACACTCTATCATCAGCTATGCCTCCCATAATCATATCATAATCTAAATAGATATTACTTCCACTTCTACAATCTAAATCCTCAAAAAATTACTATTGTTTTCTTAGACATATGAAAAAACAAACTAGTCAGAGCCCTAAGGAATTTGGATTATTTTCAAGGCATGGCAAATGGTCATATCAAACATATGTAAGAGACTCCATAGGAAAGAAAATAATTCAAATAACCAGTGAAATGACTAATTTATTTTTTTGAATATACCTTACCTAAAATATCCTAGCAGATTCCAATAATACATCCACCCTATAAAAATTAATGATGTTACAACTACCAATGAGTAGTATATCCTTCTATTAAATGTCCAATCTTTATTCTTCCAAGCTCTTATTACATATGGAATAGTTATTATTGTTATTATTCCACTAATAACTGGTGGTAACAATGATAGTTTAAATAATAATGGTATTGCACCTGTAGTCATTACTCTTGAATTTATCCATATCTCCATGACAAATCCTAATACTCCACCTATTGGAAATAATAAATGAAACATGGAAATTAACAATATAAGTTTTTCAATCTTTCTATCATTTCTATGTTTTTCATTTTTCTTCCATAATATGTTTTGTAAAAATTTAGTTATTAATGTGGTTAGAAATATTATCATACACAAAGAAAATATTATCATAGATAATTGGGGATTTTCATACCATTTAATCTTCATGTAAGCCTCATGGGGCTCAAAGTCCTGAAATAAATATTTTATATTTTCATTCTCATCTTCTTGAAAAATAAGTTTCCCTTGGCCATTCACCTCATAAAATACTAAAGAGTCAACTTCAATATATTTTCTTCCTCTAAAGGTTAAGGTCCCTTCATCATTAGGAATAACTTTTTCCATACGTGATAGGGCAAAAATCAATTTATCTGAATTAAACTTTGCAGTTCTACCTTCTTTAAAATATCCTTCATAATTTTTTGCTCTTTCCTTATGATTTTCTAATGGCTTTACCTTTTCAACATTATAAGGGTAATATCTATCAAGGAACTTTTGTCTAAATTCACTCCTAGCCTTATCTGAATTTGGACTATTATATGAGATAAATACTCCTACATTTTCCTCAGGAATCAACATGCATAACGTCCTAAAAAGAGCTGTTCCTCCTGAATGCCATATGATTCTTTTATGGTTTCTTTTCCATTCTATAAATCCAAGACAAATTCCCGGCAATCTTTTGTCATTAGGAAAATGAGTTTTATGCATAAGCTTTGCCGTATCCTCTTTTAAAATAACTTTATCCTCATATCTTCCATTTTGAAGATGCATAATCATAAACTTTGATATATCCTCAGAAGATGTACTAATTGCACCAATTGGTGGTAACTGAGTAAATGCATCCTCAAACACCTTATAATCACCTTTTAAGTACATATGTCCTTTTGAAACATTATCATACTTAGCAGATGCTGGTTGAAGTATTGTTGTTCTATTCATATTTAAAGGCTTTAAAATATTATTCTCTATATACTCTTCGTATGTGATCCCTGAAATATTTTCCATAATTTTTCCTGCTAGTGCAGTTCCATAATTTGAATATGCTACGATTTCCCCTGGTTTAAATATTCTATTTCTCTTATCTCTTAACAAAGCTTCTTCTAATGGAGGTATTTCTTCATCTCTGCCCATAAATAAATTTGAAAATTTGTCCTCAATTCCTGATGTATGGGTCATCAAATTTTTTATGGTTATGGGTTCCTTGTAATTCCCTCCAATTTTTATATTCCCTAAATATTTACTAATATCATCATCCAAATTAAGCTTTCCCTGTTCTACTAATTGCATGATTCCTGTCCAGGTAAATAACTTTGTGACAGATCCTATCCTAAACATAGTATTAGAATCAGCTTTTAATCCCTCTGATATATTTCTATACCCATATGCCTTTGTAAATAATACCTGTCCATCTTTAACTACTGATACAGAAGCTCCTGGGATATTATATTTTTCCAGTTGCTTTGGTACTGTATTTTCAACAAATTCTTTAATATCTCCTTTGCTTAATTTATGCGTTTGTGCTATAACTTCCTCTGCATATGCATAATTAATAGCATTAACAATGTTTCCTAGTAATACTAGTAAAATTGTCATTTTTAAAATCGTCCTATTGAATATCATTTTGTTTCCTCCCTATATGATCTTAATTTTTCATCTAAACCATACAAAAAAATAAGCTAAAAAAACATCCTCTAATTGGATGATTTTTCAACTTATTTTAGGACTTTTATCATTAAATTTAGTATCATCCTTTTGGATGATACTCCTAAACCACTGTATTTTTCCCATTTATCATATTAACATGCTTCTTGAAATACAACATAGCTATTATAGCATAATTTTTCCTTATATACGGACAGTAATTTGTAACCTTATTACTTTTTCTTTTCTAAGGTATCTTCGTTAAAAGTTTCCTTCAACAACTCTATGTACTTTTCACCCCACACACTCATTGCTTGGGTCACAGGTAAAAATTCTTTACCTATCTTTGTCAAAGAATATTCCACTTTAGGAGGTACTTCTTTATACACTTCTCTATGAACAATACCATCCTTTTCAAGTTCTCTCAATTGTTGTGTTAGATAGCCTTGTCTAATATTTGGCATAGCTCTATGAAGTTCTCCAAAACGCATGGTGCCTTGAGAAAGAAAATTCATTATGGCAAATTTCCATTTTCCCCGCATCACTAAATTTGCAACACCAACACTACGTAAGCGTCAAAAATTTTCCGTCTTGAAAAATAGAAAATCCAGTATAACTAACTTGAAAATTAGTCTACTGGATTTTTATCTGACTTTTCTTTTCTATTTTTAATTCCTCAGGTAAGGTTTTTGACCAAGGCATTAATTCT